>NZ_JBIQHY010000013.1:0-97869 GCF_044508335.1 Actinomadura sp. | reverse complement strand
CCTAGCCGCACAGCAGGCCCGGACGCCCGGAGAACGAACGCGAGCGGCCCCGATCTGCACGCCCGCAAGCCACTACCTGGCGCTTTGGAGGCCCGCTCCTTGGCCAGGCGTGTCAGCTGGGTCGGCGGGTTTCGTGGGAGCGGTCGGGTGCCAGGTCCGACGCGGGGTCGCCGCTCGTTATGCCGCGGCGGTCGCCGGACGACGAGGACTCGTGCTTCGGTTCGTCCAGGCCCAGGACCGGCGGGACGTCCTCGGCCGACTGCAGCGACGAGGTCTGCTCCGCCGCCTTGGCCAGGTCCTCCTCGGCCCTGGCGAGGCGCTCGGCCAGGCCGGGCTTGTCCTTCTCGTCGCCGGCCTCGGACTGCCGCCCGGAACCGCCGGCGGCCCGCTCGAAGAACCGCAGGATCTCCACCGGCAGCGGCATGACCAGCGTGCTGTTCTTCTCGGCGGAGACCTCCACGACCGTCTGCAGCAGCCGCAGCTGGAGGGCCGCCGGGTCCTGCGACATGATCTCCGCCGCGGCGGCGAGGCGCTTGGACGCCTGGAACTCGCCGTCCGCGGTGATGATGCGGGCGCGGCGCTCCCGCTCCGCCTCGGCCTGCCGGGCCATCGAGCGCTTCATGCCTTCGGGCAGCGAGACGTCCTTGATCTCGACCCGCTCGATCAGCACCCCCCACGGGCCCTCGGTGATCTCGTCCATGATCACCCGGAGGCGCTTGTTGATCTTCTCGCGCTCGCCGAGCAGCTCCTGCATGTCGGCCTGGCCGATCACCGACCGCAGGGACGTCTGCGCCACCTGCGACACCGAGTGCCCGTAGCTCTGCACGTTGACGATCGCCTTCACCGGGTCGACCACCCGGAAGTAGACGACGGCGTCGACGCGGACGCTCACGTTGTCCTGGGTGATGCCGTCCTGCCCGGGCACCCCCATGGTGATCGTCTGCCGGCTGACCTTCTGCATCCGCTCCATGATCGGCACGATCGCGGTCAGGCCGGGCTCGCGCACCGCGCGGGGACGCAGCTGCCCGCCCCGCTGGACCTGCCCGAACCGGAACACGACCCCGTGCTCGTACTGCTGCACCACGCGGACCGACGACGCCAATACCAGCAGGCCGCCGACGAGGATGATGAGCAGGATGATGAGTGCCACCGCTTCCATCACGGGCACCTTTCTCGCGTGGACGGCCGGGCCCGGGGATCGCCCGGACGCCGGCGGAACTCTGAACCCGCGAGGATCCAGACGGAACCGCCCGCGGACGGCTCACGTTTCCCAGCTAACCGCGCGGGCACGCCCGTGTACAACGCCAGCACGGATGATCTTGCACGGAACCGTGTCAGGGATCACTTGCATACGGGCGGGCGCCCTCTGAAGTGTTTGCCGAGTGAACGATATGGTCGATCGGGTGAGCGCGAGAGACACCGACTGGGACGGCGTACGCCTCCATGTGGTCACCGGGAAGGGCGGCACGGGCAAGACGACCGTCGCCGCCGCCCTCGCCCTTGCCCTGGCCGCCGGGGGACGCAAGGTCCTGCTCGTCGAGGTCGAGGGACGCCAGGGCATCGCCCAGCTCTTCGACTGCCCGCCCCTCCCGTACGAGGAGCGCCGCGTCGCGGTCGCCCCGGACGGCGGGGACGTGTACGCGCTCGCCGTCGACACCGAAGAGGCGCTCATCGAGTACCTCGAGATGTTCTACAACCTCAAGCGCGCCGGGAAGGCGATGACCAAGCTCGGCATCGTCGACTTCGTCACCACCATCGCCCCCGGCCTGCGCGACGTCATCCTCACCGGCAAGACGTCCGAGGCGGTGCGCCGCAAGAAGAAGGACGGCGCCTTCGTCTACGACGCCGTCGTCATGGACGCCCCGCCCACCGGCCGCATCACCAAGTTCCTGAACGTCAACGAGGAAGTCTCCGGGCTCGCGAAGGTCGGCCCCGTCCGGAACCACGCCGACACCGTGATGAAGGTCGTCCGCAGCCCCGAGACCGCCGTGCACTTCGTCACCCTCCTCGAAGAGATGCCCGTCCAGGAGACGATGGACGGCATCCGCGACCTCACCGCGGTCGGCCTCCCGGTGGGCGGCGTCATCGTGAACATGGAGCACGAGCCCGTCCTCAGCGAGGACGACCTCGCCGCGGCCGCCGCCGGCACCCTCGACACCGACGAGATCGTCCGCGGCGTGAAGGCGGCCGGCCTGGAGCACGACGCCGAGCAGATCGCCGCCGTCCTCGCCGCCGAGGCCGCCGACCACGCCCGCCGCACCGCCCTCCAGCGCCGCGAGAAGGAGCGCCTCGACTCGATCGACCGCCCCCGCTACACCCTCCCGATGCTCTCGGACGGCATGGACCTCGCCGGCCTCTACGACCTGGCCGCCGCCCTCCGCGCCCAAGGCGCCGCATGACCACCCGCCCCGCGGCCCGGAGGCGCCTCCCGCCGGCCCCACCTGACCACGCCGCAGAACCGAGGACGCGCGACCGGGCACCGACCGGCGCCGCGTCGCGGCCGGGCGTCTCCTGGGTCGCCTCGGCGGCGACGCACACGACGAAACCCGCCGCGGTACGCCGGCGTGCGGAGCGAGCCCGGCGGGTCGCCGGACGCGGAACGGCAGAGGTGAATCGATGAGCCCGACCAGCAAGACTCCTCCCGTCCTGGACGTCGACGCGCTGCTCGACGACCCGCGCACGAAGATCATCGTGTGTTGCGGTTCCGGCGGGGTCGGGAAGACGACCACGGCCGCGGCGCTCGGGGTGCGCGCCGCCGAGCGGGGGCGGGACGTCGTCGTCCTCACCGTGGACCCGGCGCGGCGGCTCGCCCAGTCGATGGGGCTGTCGGAGCTCGACAACAACCCGCGCAAGATCGAGATCGAGGGCGACGGCGAGCTGCACGCGATGATGCTCGACATGAAGCGCACCTTCGACGAGATCGTCGAGGCGCACGCCGACCCCGACCGGGCGAAGCAGATCCTCGCCAACCCCTTCTACCAGTCGCTGTCGTCCAGCCTGTCGGGGACGCAGGAGTACATGGCGATGGAGAAGCTCGGGCAGCTGCACCGCTCCGGCGCCTGGGACCTGATCGTCGTGGACACGCCGCCGTCCCGGAACGCCCTGGACTTCCTGGACGCCCCGGAGCGCATGGGCCGCTTCCTCGACGGCCGGTTCATGAAGATCCTCGCCGCGCCGGCCAAGACCGGCGGCCGCTTCGGCGTCAAGGTGATCAGCGCCGGGTTCGGCATGTTCACCGGGGCCATCAACAAGGTCCTCGGCGTCCAGCTGCTCCGCGACGTGCAGACGTTCGTCGCCGCGTTCGACACGATGTTCGGCGGGTTCCGGGAGCGCGCCGAGAAGACCTTCAAGCTCCTGCAGACCCCCGGCACCGCGTTCCTCGTCGTCGCCGCCCCCGAGCCGGACGCTCTCCGCGAGGCGTCCTACTTCGTGGAACGCCTCGCCGAAGAGCGCATGCCGCTCGCCGGGCTCGTCGTCAACCGCGTCCACGAGTCCGCGGGCGACGCGCTGTCCGCCGCCCGCAGCCAGGCCGCCGCCGAGACGCTGGAGGAGCGCGGCGAGCACGCGCTGACCGCGGCCCTGCTGCGCCTGCACACCGACCGCATGCAGCTGGCCGCCCGCGAGGAGCGCCTCCGCGACCACTTCGCGTCCGCGCACCCGACCGTCCCGGTGACGGCGGTCCCCGCCCAGGCCGAGGACGTCCACGACCTGGACGGCCTCCGGCAGGTGGGCGAGGACCTCGCCGCCCCGACCTCGGCCCCCACCGCCGCCTGACCCGTCCCCATGCGTCCTCCCCGGAGCCGGTCGTTCCCTGCCGCCTCCACGGTGGCCCCGGCTCCGGGCGCGCACCACTAGAACTCGCTTCTGTGGATAACCGGCCCGCCGCCGCAGGGGGCTATTTGGCGTCCTTCGGGACGTACAGGCGGATGTCGTCCACGTATGCCGAGCCCTCGTAGTAGTTGAGGTGCGGGTCGCCGATGATGAAGGAGTCGGGGTAGGCCGAGCCCTTGGGCCAGGTGTGCTCGGTGACGTACGTCCCGGCAGGGCCCTTGTGGAGGAGCCGCCGGTCGAAGCGGCCGTCGTACTCGCCCGGCGTCTGGTTGTAGTGCCAGATCGGACGGCCGTCCTCCACGAAGTCATGGTGGACCCGCAGCGTGGCCTGCCCGATGTGGAGGAACGGGCCGCTCATCTCCAGCGTGTACCCGGTGGCGTCGCGCTCCACGGCGAAACGGTACGCGGCCTCCGGCATGAGCTCCGGCCGGATCTCGGCGCTGGCCAAGTGCTCCTTGAACCGTCCGCCGGGGCCGTACGGCTTGTCCATGGAGACGTTCCCGCAGGCCGTCTTGATGTAGTACTCGTTGCTGATGTTGTTGTTGGCGGCCTCGCGGAACTTGTCGCCCCGCACGAACAGCGCGTTGATGCCGTTGAAGGTGCCGTCGAACGTCCGGTAGATCTTCCCGGTCTTCGGGTTGCAGGTCCCGGCGTTCTTCCAGCGGGCGTCGTCGCTGTAGTAGCCGTCCATGATGACCTTGCGCCGGTAGTGGATGCCCGGGTTGCCGTGCGGCGCGGGCGTCGCGTAGTCGAGGATCGTCAGGTAGTAGAACCCGTTCTCCCGCGTCACGTCCGGGTACTGGCAGCGCGACTTGCCGGGCAGCGCGCCCTGGAACGTCCACGGGTAGCGGGTCTTGCACGGCTCGCGCCGGTAGCCGTTGTGCTTGCCGCCGTAGTCGAACGTGCCGTGCCGCTTGCCGCCGAAGTCGATGCCGCGCAGCGTCATCTCCACGCGGTAGCGCGGCGGCAGCGGGCGCGTGGGTCGGATCAGCACCCCGGCGTCCCAGCTCGGCTCGGAGATCCGCGCGACCTTCTGCCCGCCCGGCAGGGACGCGCTGGACAGCCCCGGACGCGAGTCGGGACGGCCGTCGCGGTCCTTGTCGACGGCAGCGATCTCGGCGGTCAGCCATCCGCCGCGGCCGAACTCGACGCGCTTGCGGAACACGTTCAGGGTGGCCAGCTGCTTCTTGAACAGGGGGCCGCTGATCTTCGTCCACGCCTCGCCGTCGTCGTCGAACGCGTCGACGTTCCACGGGCTGTGCGGCCCCTGCGGGTCGAGGCGCCACGGTGCGCCGTCGATTCGCAGCGGCCGGTCGAAGCCCTCCTGGGCCATCAGCACCCACGGCCCGGTGCGGTCGGACGCGGTCCCCGCGGCGGCCGGCCAGGCCGCGGACGCCGCGGCGGTCGCTCCGGCGGCCACTCCGGCGGCCGCGACGGTGATCTTCCAGCGTCCCCTCAAGACGTGCCCCCTCGGTCCGGTGAACGAAGGCGCGCCGCCTCCCAAGATCGGCACGCCGGCACGGACACTACGGTGATCACGCCCCCGACCAGCGGCGATGTGCTGCACGGCGGCGCTATCTTGATCGTCCCTTGGCGAACTCCGAGGGGACGCTCATGCCCGGAGGCCAACGACCCGAGGGCCGGTCACGCCTCCGGAACCCTGCTCCGCCCAGCAAGGGACGACCCGCTCCCCGGAAGCACCGCCGAGCCGGAAACAGGACGCGGCCGCGGGCCCGCACCGCGAAAACGGTGCGGGCCCGCGGCCGCACTTTATTGGACTGTGCCGCTGCCGGACGCCAGGACGAGCCGCGCACGGCCCGCCCCGAAGGTCAGCTGGCGACGAGCTCCTGCTCGTCCTCCGTCTCGACCGACCGCTCGTACTCCTCCTTCGCGGTCTCCAGCAGGTCGCGCCAGGACCGCACGTCCGGCCGCCGCCGCAGCAGCGCCCGGCGCTCGCGCTCGGTCATCCCGCCCCAGACGCCGAACTCGATCCTGTTGTCGAGGGCGTCGGCGAGACACTCCGTCCGCACCGGGCAGCCGCGGCAGATGAGCTTGGCCCGGTTCTGCGCCGCTCCCTGCACGAACAGGGCGTCTGGGTCCGCGTTACGGCAGGCGGCGCGGGCGGTCCAATCCGTGATCCACATCTTGGCCCCACTCCCCTAGGGTCTGTGTCGATTTGCGCTCCTTGGCCGGACGGGCGCGGACGTCAGGCCGCCAAACGAAAGCCGTGGGGAAGAACTTACGGAAGCGAGGGACGTTTCAACAGCCCCCGATGGGCCCATTCTCGATATAGCCCACCGGGGCCATACCGCCGGAACGGACTAGTTACCTGTAGTTGACGCGCCAGACACGACGCAGGTTGTCATGATGAGGGCATACCGGACGAACGTCTCGCCCGGAACGGCCGGCGGCCGGAATCACCGGCGGACGCTGGGGGACGTGTCCCTAATGCACCTCTCGTCCCGCGTACCCTAGACCCCGTGCGCGTTGCGAAAACAAACCGGGTCAAGGATGCCTCCACCCTGCTCAAGCTGCTCGGAGCGGCAGGCGTGGCGGGCCTCATCGTCGCCCTCATCGCGCTGCCGGCCGTCGGCAGCGCCGGGCTGACCGCCCGCGACGCCGCGAACAACTTCGACGACATGGACAGCCAGCTGAAGACCGCCCCGCCGTCCGAGAAGACGGTGATGTACTCCGCGGACGGCAAGCAGGTCGCCACGTTCTTCGACAAGTACCGCGAGTCCGTCCGGCTCGACCAGGTCGCGCCCATCATGCGCAAGGCCATGATCGACATCGAGGACTCGCGGTTCTATGAGCACGGCGCGCTCGACCTGAAGGGCACGATCCGCGCACTGGCGTCCAACGTCGAGTCCGAGCAGACGCAGGGCGGGTCCACGCTGACCCAGCAATACGTCAAGAACCTGCTGGTCGACAGTGCCCGGACGCAGAAGGAGTACCGCGACGCGACGGCTCCCACGGTCGGACGCAAGCTCCGCGAGCTCCGCTACGCGCTCGACATCGAGCAGCGCATGACGAAGGACCAGATCCTTGAGGGCTACCTCAACATCGCCTACTTCGGCGCGGGCGCGTACGGGGTCCAGGCGGCCGCGAAGCGCTACTTCAGCGTCCCCGCGTCCAAGCTGAACCTGGGCCAGGCCGCACTGCTCGCCGGCATCACGCAGAACCCCACCGCCTACGACCCCATCCGCAACCCGAAGGACGCCCGTCACCGGCGTGACGTCGTCCTCTACCGGATGGCTCAGCTCGGGCACATCACCAAGGCGCAGGCCGACGAGGAGGCCGCCAAGCCGATCCAGCTGAACCGCACCGACCCGGTCGGCGGCTGCCAGACCAGCAAGGCGCCGTACTTCTGCGAGTACGTCAAGTACGACATGCTCAACATCCTGTCGGACGGCAAGTACTGGTCGCTCAAGCCGAAGCAGCAGCAGAACATCGTCAACGAACTGAACCGGGGCGGCTACACGATCCGCACCACGATCGACATGAAGAAGCAGCGGGCCGTCGACAAGACGCTCCGCAGCAACGTCGCCCCGGGCGGGAACCGCGTCGCGGCGGAGGCGATGGTCGAGCCCGGCACCGGCAAGATCAAGGCGATCGGCGTCAGCAAGCGGTTCGGCCCCGGCAAGGGCCGGACCACCATCAACCTCGCCGCCGACTACTTCCACGGCCGCAACAACGGGGTATCGGCCGGCTCGACCTTCAAGGTCTTCACCCTCGCCGCCGCCATCGACCAGGGCATTCCGGTCAGCACGACCATCAACTCGCCGCAGACCGCGACGATCGGCGGATACCAGCCGTGCCGCTACACCGGGACCTGGAAGAACAAGAAGTACGACAACGACCTGATCGGCGGCGGCCCGCCCTGGACGGTGTCCAACGCGGGCGACAGCGAAAAGGGCAACTTCAACCTCAAGACCGGCACCTGGCACTCGGTCAACACCTTCTACGCCTACCTGGAGAAGCGCGTCGGCGTCTGCAACGCGGTGAAGATGGCGGAGAAGTTCGGGATGAAGCAGGGCAACGGGAACCCGCTCCTGCCGATCCCGTCCCAAGTCCTCGGCGTCAACGACATCGACATGGTGCACCTCGCCGCCGCGTACGCGGGCTTCGCGGCCCGCGGCAAGTACTGCGCGCCCATCTCCATCACCGAGGTCGTCGACCCGCAGGGCAAGAAGCTGAAGCTGCCCAAGCAGGACTGCCACCAGGCCCTGGACGAGGACGTCGCCGACAAGGTGAACTCGATCCTGCAGGGCGTCCTCACCAAGGGCACCGCCGCCGGGCTCGGCATCGGCCGCCCCGCCGCCGGCAAGACCGGAACCTGTGAAGAGTTCACCTGCGCCGTGTTCGCCGGCTTCACCCCGAACCTCGCCGCCGCCGTCGCCTACTGGGACTACCGCGGCCCCTGGCAGTACAAGGTGTACGGCGTCTACGGCGCGACGATCCCCGGCCCCCTCTGGCGGACCTCGATGCAGCGGGCCCTGGCCGGCGAGCCCGCCCCGGGCTTCCGCACCCCGTCCCGCGACTTCGGCGACACCACCCGCGTCCCGAAGGTGAAGGGCGCGACCGTCGCGGACGCCAAGTCCAAGCTCGCGGCGGCCGACCTGCAGGCCAGGGTCGCGTCCGGATCCGTCGACTCGGATCAGCCGCGCGGGACGGTCGTGTCCACGTCACCCGACGCGGGCACCGAGGTCCCGCCGGGCACCACGGTCATCCTGTACATCAGCAGCGGCAAGAAGCCCGCGCGAGGCCACGACGACTGACCCGCGGGCCCGGCGCCCCCGCCGGGCCCTCCGTCATTCAGCGAGCTGCCGCTTGACCTCGGCGGCGACCCGGCCGCCCTCGGCGCGCCCCGCGACCTTCGGGTTCACGACCTTCATGACCTGCCCCATCGCCCGGGGCCCGGCCGCGCCCGTCTGCGCGATCGCGTCCGCCACCAGCGCGGTCAGCTCCTCATCGGACAGCTGCGCCGGGAGGTACTCCTCCAGCACCGCGCCCTCGTCCCGCTCCGCCTGCGCCTGCTCCTCGCGCCCCGCGTCACCGAACGCCGCCGCGGCCTCGCGGCGCTTCTTCGCCTCCCGGGCGAGCACCTTGACGACCTCGTCGTCCGACAGCTCGCGCGACTGCTTGCCGGCGACCTCCTCGTTCTTCACCGCGGTCAGCGCCATCCGCAAAGTACGCGTGCGCACCTCGTCCCGGGCCTTCATCGCGGACGAGAGGTCGGTCTCCAGCTTCTCCTTCAGGGTCATGCCGAACATCATGCCCGTCCGGCACCTTCTGCCTCATCAGGATTACCGCGCGGTGCCCATCTCTGAAAGCATGGGACCCTGAGAAGGGAGAGTCGTGCGAAAGATCTACGCCGTGCCCCTGGGCCTCCTGGGCGCGGGGGCCGCGACCTTCGGGTACGCCTCGGTGATCGAGCGGAACTGGTTCCGCCTACGCCGCGTCGACGTGCCGGTGCTGCCGCCAGGCCGTCCGTCGGTGAAGATCCTGCACATCTCCGACGCGCACCTCACCCCCGGGAGGACGCGCCTCATCCACTGGGTCCGCTCCCTGGACGCCCTGGAGCCCGACCTCGTCGTCAACACCGGCGACACCCTCTCCCACCGCGACGCGATCGGCCCCTTCCTCGAAGCCCTCGGCCCCCTCCTCGACCGTCCCGGCGTCTTCGTCTACGGCTCCAACGACCTCTTCTCACCGATCTTCAAGAACCCCCTGCGCTACGTCTGGCGGACGAGCAAGTCCGACTACGAGCGCAACCACCGCGAACCCGACCTCCCCTACCGCGAACTCGGCTCCGCGCTCCAGGCCGCCGGCTGGCTCGACCTCAACAACCGCATAGGCCGCCTCAAGGTGGGCGAGCTCGACGTCGAGTTCGGCGGCATCGACGACTCCCACATCGACCGCGCCCGCTACGACAAGATCGCCGGCCCCGTCGACCCCCAGGCCGACGTCCACATAGGCGTCATGCACAGCCCCGAGCCCCGCAACCTCGACCGCTTCGCCGCGGACGGCTACGACCTCCTCCTCGCCGGCCACACCCACGGCGGCCAGGTCTGCGTCCCCTTCTACGGAGCCCTCGCCACCAACTGCGGCATCGACCGCCCCCGCGTGAAGGGCCTCCACAGGCACCGCGGCTCCTGGCTCCACGTCTCCGCGGGCCTCGGCACGTCCCCGAAGGCCCCGATCCGCTTCTGCTGCCCCCCGGAGGCGTCCCTCCTCACCCTCGTCCCCCGGTGAACTGGCAGACCGCCACACTGCTCGCCACCCTCTACGACTATGCCGTCCAGACCCGCACACTCGCCCGCATAGGCGCCCGCGTCCTCTGGAACTACGACATAGCCAACCTCCGGGACGCAATCGCCGCCCAGGACCCCAACGCCCTGACCCTCGACATCCCCTGCGGCGGCGGCCTGGCAGTCGGCGACAACCCCCGCCACATAGCGGCCGACATCTCCCGGCACATGCTCACCCGAGCCCGCCGCAAGACCCGCACCCTCCTCCAGGCGGACATCTACGCCTTGCCCTTCCCGCCCTCCACCTTCGACGCCTGCGTCACCTACAACGGCCTCCACTGCCTGGACGACCCCGCCGCAGCCCTGCGCGAACTGGCCCGAGTCCTACGCCCAGGAGGCACCCTGACCGGCACGACCCTCGTCCGAGGCGCCGGCCGAGACCCCCTCATCACCGCCATGCAACGCGCAGGCATCTTCGGCGCCCCCGGCACGGCAGCCGACCTCCGCACCTGGCTGACCACCGCCGGCCTGACCGCCATAGAACTCACCCCGTCGGGCGCCGTGACCGGCTTCACAGCCCGTAAATAGGGACGCAGCACCCCTCACCATCCGCTACAGTGGTCTAGGCGCCGGGAGCACGTACGACCTCCCGGGCAGCCACCACCGGGGTGTAGCGCAGCTTGGCAGCGCGCTTCGTTCGGGACGAAGAGGTCGTGGGTTCAAATCCCGCCACCCCGACAGAAAACGCCAAGTCAGAGGCCGGATCTCCACACAGGAGACCGGCCTCAAGATCTTTTGTCCGTCATTTGTCCGCGAACTCCGCCGCCACCCACGGACACCGTCCGCCCCGGACCAGCACCGCGCGACAACCGCCCCGCCTGCCCAACGTTCAAACGGGAACCATCCGTCCAGCACCCAAACTGGTCGAACGCTCGCGATGCTGGCAGCGCCTCCAACACGCGACTTCGGGCGATGTAACCGACCCAACACGGCCACCTCACCCTGGCTGCGGACGACTCCCTCGACGGGCATAACTCTCCCGAGCTCGTTCCTCTCATCACGGGGGCCGCCATGAGCCCGAGCCTCGGCATGCTCGTACGCTCCGCCCGCGTCGCCCACGGCTGGACGCAACGCGACCTGGCCAGCCGCCTCCACTGCTCTCGCTCCACCATCTCCCGCCTGGAGACGGGCGCCCAACCTCTGGACGACGTAACCACTCTCCAACGCCTCGCCGAAGTTCTAGAGATCACCCCAACCGCACTGGGCATCACCGCTACGGTGACGATCAACCCACCCGCGGAGGACGATGTGCGGCGCCGCCAGCTGTTGACCGGCCTCGCGGTCACCGCTGCCGCCGCCAGCGCACCAGCCCGTGCCGCCGTCGCAGCAGCGGCCGGCCCCGAAGCCAATCCGCGAGCCTTCCTCCTGGCTCGTGTCCGCGACGCCATGCTCGGAACCGGCCACCCGGGCCGCCCCATACCGTCGCCCCAACTCCGTCCCGCCCTCAGAGCGGCGATCCGTGACTACGACGACTGCCAGTACAGCCGACTCGCCGACGCCCTGCCCCGTCTGATCTACAGCGGACACTCTGCAGGAGAAGCGGCTTGCGCCGTAATCGCCGAGACGTACAACCTCGTCACGAGAATCATGATCAAGCTGGACGATCAGCTCGGCTGGATCGCTGCCGACCGAGCCCGGACCCTCGCGGCCACGTCCGGTAGCCCCCTGGCGGCCGGCGAAGCAGCACGCAACCTCGCTGTGCTGGCCCGCCGCGCGGGATGGCACACCCAAGCGACGCAGATCGCACTGGACATGGCCGAAGACGAGATGCTCCGAGGCCACGACTCCACACTCACCGCCGAACGCGGACTCTTGGTGATGTCAGCCGCCTACACCGCCGCCCACGCCGGCGACCGCTCCGGCATGCGGCAGCTGACAGAACAAGCAGCGGCGACCGCAGCGCAACTCGGCAGAGGAGTACTCCTACGCGACCACGGTGGAGGCTTCAATTCCACCGCGGTCCAGCTCCACCTCATCTCCGCCGAATACGCCGCAGGCGATCCCGCTGCCGCGATCGCAGCCGCCCGTAAGCTCACGCCCCGGTCTCTACCGACTCTCGAACGCCGAGCCCGCTACTTCACCGACATCGCCCGCGCGTACGGGATGTGGGGACGCCGCGACCAGTGTCTACAGGCACTCCTGCACGCAGAGCGCGCGGCCCCTCAAGAAACACACTCCCGCCCCGCCGTCCGCGACTTGGTGACCAGCCTCCTGGTCTCCGGCCGAACGTCTCCAGAACTCCGAGGCCTGGCCGCCCGCTGCGGCATCCCGTGACCTCAACCCTCGACCGTAAGCCCAACACCCGGCCCAGTCCCAGTGGGCGTGCAGAACATGCACACCGCGTCCACGACCTGCACGCCGGCCTCCGCACGTCGCCCCAACCAGCCGACAGTGATGCCAAGACCGCCGAACTCACGGCAGGTCACTCGCTCCAGGAGGCCCACCATGACCACCGGAACTGTTCAGGACGTCGACCGGACGGGCACCAAGCCCAGAGACCCCAAGTCATACGTCGACACGCAAGTGTGGGAGCGGCAGATCGCCCTCCTCGTCCGCGACCACCCCTTCGACACCGTGATGGCCGAGCGTCTGTACGGGCAGGCCGTCGCCTACCTCATCACCGCGATGGAAAAGTGGGGCGAGAATCTGGAGATCGGCTGTGGCCCGCTGGTCGACATCGCCGTCCACGGGTTCATCCTCGACACCCGCAACTACCGCGAGTTCTGCGACCGCCACTTCGGCCGCTTCCTGGAGCACATCCCGGCGATCGAGTTCAAGCACGATGGTTCCGTCGAGCGGACGGCCCACATCATCGAGGCCAACGGCTTCGCGATCGACTGGCCGCTGTGGGAGGCCGACTTCGCCAAGTGCACCCCCTGCTACCCCGGTAGCAACTGCCACTGACCACATCCCGCTGAGGGGCCGGCGCCGCAGAGGCGTCGGCCCCTCGCTGCATTTGAAGACGAACCAGCAGTGTTCTTTTCGCTCCGCGGCTACCGTGACACGGGTCCCACCACCCACTCCTCAGGGGCCCGCACCTATGCCGACCAGCGTCAACGACCGCACCAGCTACTGGGATCACTACGCCGAGGGCGTCACCGACGAAGTGCCAGAGGAGGCCCTCAAGAACGCCTTCGGCTGGACGCAGTACCCCGGCCACGGTCCAGGCGACGAACTGCTCGGCGACCCGCTCACCGCACTAGAACTTGGCTCAGGCCGAGGCGACGCCGTAGCGGCCCTGGCAACCAAGGGCATTACAGCCACCGGGGTCGACATCTCCGAAGCCCAGTGCCAGCGCGCCCGGAACCGCTGGGGCCACCTTCCCTCGGCCCGCTTCGAACACGCCGACGTCATCGACTACCTCACCGCCACAGACCAGCGCTGGGATGCCATCTACTCCATCTGGGGCGCGGTCTGGTTCACCAACCCCGACGACCTGCTTCCGCTCGTCCACGCCCGCCTGAATCCTGGCGGCAAGCTGGTCTTCTCCCACGCCCCGGCCGTACCCGGCTCCTACGGTGTCCAGGGCATCTACGGCGCCGGCTTCACCGGCCCCCAAGTCTGGCTCTACCGCTGGTCCTACGACCCAGACACCTGGACAACCATCCTCCAAGCCCACGGCTTTGTGAGGATCACGTCCCACATAGAGCCGTCTCCGAGCTCGAACCACGTGGGCACCCTCATAACGCAAGCTCGCCATGCAGAGAACGCATGAGCTGCATGACATGACGGCTGGGTACTCGGCAACCAGCAACACGCACCCCGTCCCGCTGGGTGTGGCTAGCCCGCCCGGGGAGCGAGGCAGAGGCGTGACGATGGGGGCGTGGTGGTCGAAGCGGACTATGAGGCCGGATTTGCGGTAATGCTTTCGGGGTAGAAGCGTGTGTCGTTCGGTGAACTCCTATCTCGGAATCCCCCGCCAGGTCTGCGGCGAGGTTCCGGCCGATCTTGGCAATCAAATCCTGCTGCCGCCGCTGCCCGCGGTGCAGGTTCGCCAGCGTCCGCCGCGCGACGCCGTATAGATAGAAGCGCGCCTCATCGCCTGGCGGGACGTCGTCGAGGCGGCGCCAGGCGGCCAGGAAGGTCTCGGCTATCACGTCCGCGGCGTCATCGACATCGCCCATGGGCTGCCGCACGTAGCCCGTGACATGCTCGAGATGAGCCGCGCACAGCTCCTCGAACCGGGCCGAACGTTCGTACCTCAAGCCATCTCCTCTCGGCGGGCGTCCCACGGGGACCCCGCGTGACCGACGGTCGGGGAATGTGCGGCTTCCGGATCAACGCGGCTCCTGGCGCCATCACGGCATCGGACAGCCATCACCTCCTGGTGTTGATGTTCAGTCACCAGTCGACTACCGTCGCAGTAGGTTGCGGATACGATCAACCAGCCGGAACACGATCAGCTATCTGAGCTTGAAATGTGTAGATTCACGCGGCCCATGGGCTCCAAAAAGATCGAATTGTTCTCTGGACACCCGCCGTTCTACGGCTTATTCGGCCTAGCCGACGTCGAGACGGCGGAGCGCGTATCCCCTGGCCGCCAGGTCAACAAGCGAGTCTTGGGACGGCGAACGAGGCAACCTCCTCCCGCAAGGTTCCATCTGCACCCGGAAACCTGCCCCCAATGTCCCACACCGAAGGCAGTTGACATGCTGCTGACGGCGACCCACACCATGACGCCAGCCCCACCTGTAGTGGAGGGGGCCTACCGCAGGATTTCCGCCGCCACTTCGACTGCCTGTGAGGTCGCGCCAGCTGCCTGGACAGGGAAAGATGGATCGGTGATCGAGGGAGGCCGAAGACTTGGGATTCAAGTTCATCGAAGGGCACATGGGCGCACTCAAGGTTGACTACTTCCGCGCAACGCCCCGAAGGCTCTCCTCGATAACTCGCCCTACTACGCAATGAACGGAGAAGCCTGCGTATGTCCTTCCAAACCCCGCTCAGCGTCGAGGAGATGCTCATCGCGATCCACAGGCGCGAGTACCTCATGCCTGCCATTCAACGAGAATTCGTGTGGGGCACCGGCCAGATCGTCAAGCTCTTCGACAGCCTGATGCGCGGCTACCCGGTCGGCTCATTCCTGCTCTGGAACGTCAAGCCGGAGACGGCGCAGTCCTACACGTTCTACGAATTCCTCACGCACTACCACGAACGCGACAATCCGTACGCCGAC
The DNA here is from genome assembly GCF_044508335.1 of Actinomadura sp. Taxonomy (NCBI): domain Bacteria; kingdom Bacillati; phylum Actinomycetota; class Actinomycetes; order Streptosporangiales; family Thermomonosporaceae; genus Actinomadura; species Actinomadura sp. Next base: position 82,551 of record NZ_JBIQHY010000013.1, on the reverse strand, counting down.
AAGGCGACAGTACTTGCGGGCACTGGGACGACCGCCGTCCTTGACGGTCAGCAGCGGCTGACGTCACTCAACATTGCCCTGTACGGCAGCTTCGCCGAGAAGAAGAAGTACGCGTGGTGGAACAGCCCGGACGCGTTCCCCGTCAAGAAGCTCTATCTCAACTTGGTCGAGGACCCTAAAGACGAAGAGCTCGGCCTCAAGTATGATTTGCGGTTCCTCACTGACAAGGAGGCCGCAGCCGGGCAGGACGCGGAAGACAAGTGGTTCCGCGTAGGCGCTGTTTTCGACCTTGCCAATGCTGGTCCGGCGATCATGAAGGAGCTGGAGCAGCGGAGAATTGCGAACTCGGGTGCCGCTTTCCAGCGGCTTTACGACCTGTACGAGGCGGTTCGGGTCCTCAAGCCCATGAACTACTTCCTCGTCACAGATCAAGACCCCGACAAGGTGCTGGAAATCTTCGTCCGGGTCAACAGTGGCGGCACCACGCTGTCCTACTCCGATCTGCTGCTCTCCATGGCGACCAACCAGTGGCGGGAACTCGACGCTCGGGAGGAGGTCCGCTCACTCGTGCGCGACCTCAACAGCAACGCTGGGCGTCAGTTCTCCTTTTCCAAGGACGTCGTCCTCAAGACAGCACTCAGCATCGCCGGCGTCGACCTCCGCTTCAAAGTCTCGAACTTCACCCAAGCGAACATGGCTAAGGTCGAGGCCACGTGGCCGCAGATCGAGGGCGCCCTCCTACGAGCGGCGACACTGCTTCAGCAGTTCGGCTACAACGAACGCAACCTTACGGCCAACAGCGTCATCATTCCGATTGCCCACTACCTTCACCTACGGGGTGCAAGTGACTCCTACCTCGACTCCAGTGCCGATGCCGCTGACCGGCTCGCGCTCCAGCACTGGGTCACGCGCTCGCTGATCAAGCGTGGGGTGTGGGGCTCCGGTCTCGACACCACCCTCACCCGAATCCGCGAAGTACTCACCGCCAACACCACTGGCCGTTTCCCGGTCGCCGATGTGGAAGCGGCGATGACCGCGGTCGGCAAGAGCCTGTCGTTCGATGCCGCCGAGATCGACGAACTACTGAATCTCAAGTACGCCGGGCAGCGAACCTTCCCAGTACTGTCCGTGCTATATCCGGGGCTGGATCTCAGTAAGCAGTTCCACGAGGACCACATCTTCCCGAGGTCACGCTTCACGAAGAAGAAGCTCGCCGCGTCCGGCATCCCCGAGGAGAAGATCAACGCCTACCAGGAGACGGTCAACCTCCTGCCTAACCTGCAACTCCTTCCCGGCACCGTGAACGTTGAAAAGCAGGCCACGCTTCCTGCCGACTGGGTCAAGTCCGACACTGCGTTCCCGGACGCCGCAAAGCGGAAGACGTACCTCAGTGAAAACGACCTCGACGGACTGCCGCTGGACCTGGCCGACTACCTCCTCTTCTTCGAGGAGCGCAAGAAGAGGATCAGGGACCGCCTCGTCAAAGCCCTCGGAGCGACGACGGCATCAGAGACCACTGAGGAGTGAGATGTGGCCACCGGCGCCACCGAGACGGACGGCGTACTAACGGATGGTCACGGCGTCACCTCCAGCGCGAACGCGGCCGGTGCCGCCGACCCCCAGGGGTTCGTCAGGTGATGGATGGCTCATGGGATGCTGGGGCCCATCTTGCAGGTGTGCGGCGACTCCATCCCCGGCCTTCTGCAACAGACGACGCGGTAGGCCTTCATGCCTGTGCCAGGTCCCGGCGCGAGCTCAGGCCGAGAGGTCCGCACTGCAGCGTGTACGCCAGCAACGGTGACGGCATGCTCTCACCCAGATCGGCATACTTCGCCCGGTGGATGTGGCACGGCCTGGCCGGTCGCCCTCCATTACCCCGGTGTGCCCCACTTAGGGACGGGAGCCATCGAAGCAGCTGGTAGCCGTGTCGCGGATAGCGCCGCGCTGCCAAGCGCGCCTAAGCAAGGAGGCTTGTCCAGATCAAGGGCTTTCGTTGCTGGACACGAGCTGCTGGAGGTCGGCGGTGACGACTCGGTAGCTGGTGCCGATTCGGATGACCTTGCAGGGGAAGTGCCCCTCGCGAGCTAGTTGGTAGGCACGGGTTCGGCCGAGGCCGAGGGCGCGGGCGGCGGTCTCGATGGTGGTTGTGGTGGGGAGGGCGGCGAGTTCCTCATGGGTCATGGGTTCCATGCTCAGGCCTCCGGGAGGTTCGTGCGGCGGGGGAAGTGGATGGGGTTGTGTCGTTCACCGGCTGGAGGCGGTGCGAGGAGCGTTGGGTCGGTGATTGGTCTGGGGAAGTCGTTCGCCGCTGCTGCTACGCCGGCGTCGTCCTGATGTGTCTCGCCTCTGGTCATCGGGGACGCCTCGCGTCCGCGGGTGGGGCGAGAGTGGACGGCGTTGATGGCGGATTGAGCTTCGCTGAGGGTCGCGCAGAGGGCTTGAGTGTGGCGCCTTGCGTCGGCCAAGGCTTGGCCGTGGCGGCTCAGGACGTCGGTGAGGTCTTCGCCGTCGTCGTGGCCGAGGCGGTCGGCTTGAAGTTCGCGCAGGAAGAAGCGGTTGATCTGGTCGAGGAGCTGATCCAGACCGTAGCTGGCTGCGCTCAGGTTGCCGAGAACGGTGTACGCGGTGGAGGGGAGGGTGAGGCTCGGTGGGCCAGCCGTGGCGTAGTTGAGCTGGCGGACGTGTTCATACAAGTTGACCGCTAGCTGAGCGGTCTCGTCGTCGTTACCAGCGGCACCAGGAGCCGGCATGTAGTCGGTCATGTAGGCATGTCCTTGTGGGTGCGGGTCTCACGTGGGAACTGTGGTCGGTCATGGCTACGCCTCTCTTGTGTGGTGGGGACGAGGTAGCGCAGGTTCGTCCTTCCGAACACTGCACCGGTACATTGCTTGCGCATCGTTAGAGTTGTTTGCGCTCCGTTAGTATGCGACTGCTCTGATCATTACGCCACGACCCCGCGCGGCGTGGCGTGGGAGTCTTGCTGGTCGAGCTACCGCGATGGGCCGCGGCGGCGGTGCGGACCGGGTTGCGGACATGCGGCTCCGGTGGATTGATACGGGCTTTCTGTCAGATGGTGGCTGAGGGGGACGGGGAACGCGGCGGCCGCGAGTCGTGCAGCGTTTTGCCCCGCAGTGAGGTGCGCTGGCATCCGAGGCAACGTCGGGGACGGCGGTCGTGGATCTGGCCGGCCGAGTTTGGTGAGTTGCGCAGCAGCTTTGCGTGCGGCTGCTGCTTGTGCGGCACGGTGCTGGAGCTGCCTAGACTCTGCGATCGCCTCGATTAGGGCGGCGAGTTGCAGCATGAGATGGGAGAGGACGCTCACAAGGTCCGGACGGTGACCGCGTCGTCCTCGGATTTCGGAATAAGCCAGGGCTCGGGCAACCGCGCGAAGGTTCGCGCCGTAGGGCGTCGGTGGTGGCTGGCATCCGTAGGGTTCGCGAGCTGCGCGGTCGTAGAAGTCGGCAGTGCGCGCGAGTTCTCTGTTGCCGGTGATTGCTGCGGTCACGTGTAGGACGTCGGAGGTCGCGGCGGCCACGTCAGCGCGGACGGCCGGGTCCTGAATATGGCGCATCTGCCAGGTGGCCGTGGCGGCGGCTCGGGCGGCCTGCTGGTAGGCCGCAGATCGTTCCTGGCGAGTCAGCTCGATGCTGCGGCTAAAGGCGCGCCGGTCAAAGGGGATACTTCCGTGTGGAGCTGACCAACGGTGGCGGAGTTTGGGGAGGGTGAGGTTGGCGGCGAGCCTTCCTCCGGAGAACCAGACCGGTTGGCCTTCTTGGTTGGTGTGGTGTGGAAGCGCGACCGCGTAACCGGTGATCTCTCCAGGACTGCGGGCGCTCTCACGGGTCTTGACCAGCACTCCAGCATCTTCGAGGGCGGCGAAGAAGTCGTCCTCGGTTTCGGCTCCCGCGGCTGCGGTGGCTACGTGCCGGCGAAGGGTGGTGCGAGGAGGCTCCGGCCAGTTCTTACGATGGGCAAGTTCTGTCTCGGCTCGGGTCGGTCGAGGTGCGGCTGTGCGGTCGGCGGGGGCGGTTCGGGTGAGGCCGTAACGTTCCTCGGCGGTGTGGCAGGCGTCGGCGACCTTGTAATAGTCGCGGTGGACGTTCGGGTTGCGTCCGTCCTCGCGGGCCAGGACGACAGCGAGGTGGATGTGGTCGTCGGCGTGCCGTACTGCGATCCAGCGGCATGCCTGGTCGTCACCTCGGGGGGCGAATCCGGTTTGGTGCATCACCTCTTCGGCGATGTCAGCCCATTCATCGTCCGACAAGGTTCGGTCCTCTGGGGCCGCTCGGATCGAGCACTGCCAGATCGGCAACGCCAGGGGTGTGTGCCGGAGTGTGTCGAGTGGGGATGTCAGGACACCGACCAGGTGGCGGAAGTCCCGATCGCCTCTCGCATCGAGGCCAGGTTCCAGGGCCATGGGGAGTCGGAAACCCGCGACGATGTGCGGATCAATGTGCTCGTTGCGCCGGCCAGGGCCGTAGAGGTAGGACAGCAGCCTTGCGACGCCCTGGCCGCGGGTGACTTTGCCGATCAACGTAGGAGCCGACCGATCTCGACGGACGAAGCGTCCACTCTGCGGAGGACGTTCTCCAGATACGACAATGCAGCAGGCAGTTCCCCAGGCACCTGTCCCGTCGCGTTCGCGATGCGCGCCAGTTGATTGAGGTTCACGCCGATTCGGTTCAACTGTCGCGCGATGCCGCGCAGTTCTTCGCAGAGTTCCGCGGTCGGCTGGTGTCCAAATCTGTGCTGGCGAGTGGCTGCCTGGACGGTGTGGACGATGAATGTTCCGTAGGCGGCTCCTGCTCGTTGGGCTGCCGCACGGATTTCCGTGTACTCCTGGTCGCTGACTCGGAACCTCATCTCCCGATCCCGTCGGCGTCCTCCGCCAAGCTGCGAACGTCGCTGCAGCTTGCGTGTCTGGTTGACCTGTTCGTCGCTCGTCGCTCCACCTCCGATCGACTCGTCCTGGACCGCGCCCGGTCCCGCACCACAGGAGTGTGTGCGGCGGGTTTCCATGAATCCGCAACGTGTCGCGACACGGTCCTACCTTGCAGCCTCTAAGCAGTGCAGGAGCCAAATACTGCCGGCATGTGACTTGCAATCCCTTTCGCCGTTGCGGCGGGTTGGGGCGTGCCGCAGAGTTATGGAGGATTCAGCTCTCCGAGAGGCCGCCAGCAGACTATCCCTCTCGGCTGCAAAGCGCCGTTCAACTCGCCAATGCTCGTCACACAGGGGTAAGTCTCAGCTATTGGGTAAGAGGACAACGGCATCAGCTGGCCATGCCGGCCGTCGCGCTTCGAGAGCAGAACCGCTTCCGGCCGCGCCTGGACGCCGGACAGCAGTCCAAGCGCGCTACATCACAGACCACCTGCTGGAGAGTCAACAACCAATGAGCCGACTCATCGATACTCGTCGCCTGCCAGGAGCCGAGGACCTACTGGGAATCCTTACCAAATCGGGCATATCATGACCGCATGGATCTGCAGGTGATCACACGCGAGGCCGTCCTCCACGCGATCGCCGAGTGTGACGAGCTTGGACGTCACCGTTTCCTAGACCGCTACGGTTTCAACCCAGCCCGCCAGTATTTCCTCTACCACGATGGTGTCTACTACGACTCCAAGGCCATAGTGGGGGTGGCGTACCGCCACGTGACAGGTCGGCCGCTGACCGCCGATCAGTTCTCCGGCGGTCGCCAGACAGTCGTCCGGCTGCTCACACGCCTGGGCTTCGAGGTGATCAACGATGAGCCGGTCTCACCTCGACGGCGCCTGATTGAGATCCTTGAGACGCTACGGATCGCCAGCACCGCTGATGGACCTGCCCGACATCAGCCGATTACCCTTCTCTGGGCGTTCGGAAGGGCAGCACACCGCCGTCCACGCCTTGTGCCCTGGCGAGATGCCCATGCCGAGCTGCGCCAGCTAATGCGCGAGTACGGCCAGCCGAGTTCAAGGCCGACCCCTGAGTTTCCCATCGTTGCACTGGCACATACAGCGCTATGGGAGTTGCCGGGCCATGTTGGAGCCATCCCAGCCGCACACGGCAAACCGATCAGCTGGCTTGAAGAACAAGATCCCTACTGTGGCCTCACGGCTTGGGTGTACGAACTCCTTGCGTCTAGCGAATCGGCCCGGACAGAAGCCATCACGATACTCGGCACGCGTTTTTTCGAAGGTGCCCCGCCAGAGGCGTTGCTGATGCAAATCGGCCTGCACCAAGAACGCGCTGACGTATCACTGGCTACTGAATCAGACCAGCTGGAAGCTTATCTGCGTCTCTGTCGGATTGTAGAGGCCGCTGAAGCACGTGGCGACCACGACCGCACTTCAACCACTGCTCGTGAGCAGCCTGTACGCTCTACGGCCGCCAGCAAGGCCGTACTGATCCGAAGCGGCGGTCAATGCGAGAACCCGCTGTGCACCGGTCAGCCCAATGACGTGACCAGGAACGGTGACCCAATACTTGAAGTAGACCACGTCCAGGATCGAGCCATGTGGGGGCGCGACCACCCTGTTCAGATGATCGCTCTCTGCCCCAACTGCCACGCCATCAAAACAAGAGGTCGAACGGGCGAGCAGCTCAGAGAGATCCTTGCCTCTGAGGCGCGGGCGAGACACACGACTTGGGTAGCCCAAGCCTGATTCCCGCATGCAGGCCAGCGCGCCCTTGGTCGTCATGTGAGTTCGAACCAGGTGTGGAGGCGCCCGCTCTCGTCGGTGTGATACCCAGAACGGGCGGCCAGAGCCTCGATCAGGACGATGCCATGGCCATGGTCGCGGAGCTCCGTACCCTGACGACGGGCCGGCACTGTCGGCCCGCCTGCGTCGATCACCTCGCATCGCAGAGAACTGCCGCAGTCGAACAGGGTGAGGGTGAACGAGCCACCGTGGCGCGAGTCCGAGTGCTTTACGCTGTTGGTGCAGGCTTCGGAAAGCAGCAGTTGTGCTGTCGCCGTACGGTCGGTGTCGCCCAGGACCTCGGCGACGAAGCGGCGAGCCTGCCCCACGCTCTCCGGGACGGCCGACAGGCTCACGCGGCCAAGGACGGTCCATGTCGTCATGAGCTCATCGCTTCCGCGATCACAGGGACGGCCCGGGGATCGGTGATCAAGGCCCAGTCGTTGGACCATACCCAGGCCCACGTCGCCATCTGGGGCGCGGGGACGCAGGCGACGAACCGGGTGGCCTTCGTCCGGTGGTTGGTTACGCGCAGGACGGCGTTCGGCCCTGTCCATAGAACCTCGGGACAGAGCTCGTAGCGCTGCAATTGGTCTGCCAGCCAGGTCAGAAGGTGTTGCCGACGTCCTGGATGCATTTCTTGTTCCAGATTGTCCACTATGACTCGCTTTCCCGATTCCACGCTGCGACCTTGAGGTTTTCGGGACAAGCGTGCTCCGTGACGGTTACGGTGTCCCCGTTCCTTGGAGCACCTGGAAATTCAGCTGACGGGCGGAACGCTCATGCACATCAACGAGTCCCCCGAACCCCGGTCGTCGATGTGGGCTTGGATGGCTTACTACCTGCGATTTCAGCGGATGCAGCACGGCATGTCGGGCCATGCGCTGGCCAGGCTCCTCAACTGCGCCCGTTCCTCGATTTCCAGACTGGAGAACTGCGAGGCGAAGCTGACCGATGCCCAGGCTGCCACCCTGGACCGGGAATGGAACACCGGCGGCACGTTCACGATCATGCTTTGGTACGCGCGGTTGGGACACGACCCCAACTGGTTCAAGAACTTCACCGACTCCGAAGGGCGCGCCAGCGTCTTGAAGATCTACAGCGGCCAGCTGATCCCCGCGCTGCTCCAGACACCCGCGTACGCACGCGCCCTCCTGGTCGAAGGACGCGAGCCGGGCATTGACGCACTGGTCGAGGCGCGCATGGCGCGGCAGAAGATCCTGACCAACGACAGCCCCGCTGACCTGTGGGTGGTGCTCGCGGAGACCGCACTGCCCTGCCTGGTGGGCGGCAAGGCGGTCATGCGGGAGCAACTCGCCCGGCTCATCGAGCTGTCCCATCTGCCCAACGTGATGCTCAGGATCGTCCCGAACACCGCCGGAGCCAATCCGGGACTCGACGGACCGTTCAAGGTCATCAAGGTCAAGGAAGGCCAGGTCGGCTACGTGGAGGCGCCTACCGGAGGCCGTCTTGTTGCGGATGCTTCGGAGGTGGACGGCCTTATTGACAGGTTCGACCGCATTGGGGCGGTCGCCCTCCCCGTAGACTCCAGTCGGAGTCTGATCAAGCACCTGATGGAGACGATGACGTGACTTCCCCCCAATGGCGCAAGAGCAGCCAGTCCAGCGATGGGACTAGCGGCCAGTGCGTGGAGGTCGCCCGGCTGGACGACGCTATTGGCATACGAGACAGCAAGGCACCGAGCAGCGGTCACCTCTTGCTCTCCTCGGAGAGTTTTGCCTCCCTCGTGGCAAGCGTGAAGCGGAACGATCTCAACTTCGTCCGATGACGGTGAAGGCTTGACGGTCCGAGATCTGCCGCGTCACGCGCAACCGCCGCGCCACCTCCCGCGGGGCGATCCCGGCCGCGAACAACTCAGCCGCTTGGAAACGGATCTGCTCTCGCCTGGCCAGGCCCTCAGCCGTCTGCCCGCAACCTGATACCGCATACCACTGTTGTACTGACGGAAACACATCGGTGTGCTTATCCGGTGACGCTACGGATTCCTACCCTTCAAGATCAGTAGCGGGCAGCCGCCCTCCAACGATCGGTCGAAGGCGACAGAGGGACGACCGCACTGACTCTCCGTCCTCCTGCGCAGAGGCATCTTCCTGATGCTAAGGCAGGTCGAGTTCGGCGGACTTCTACCGGGCAAGCTTCACACCTATCGATGGACGATGCTGTTCACAAAGTCGCCCCGTCAAAGTATGGTTTTGCCCGCGATGCCTCGTTTCATCATGGCAGCCACCGCGACGGCGGACCGGGGGCATCTGCAGCCGGGCTGTCGGCGAGGGCGGGAGCGGTGGGGGCATGGGCTTCGGAGCGTACGCAGCGTGGCAGCACGCGCTGGAGGAGGCCTTCTTCAGCCCGGACTGGGACGGCCATCCCGTCGTCATGTACGTCGATGACGCGGAGGCGGCAGCTCTACAGAAGCGTTTCGACATGGACCTGCCTCTCGTGCAGGCGGTCAAGCAGGTTGTCCGGCCGGAGCGCCCGAAGCCGTACGACGCCATCGAGCAGTACGAAGTGCGCGTGCGCAACAGCGACGACGCGCCGGCCGTGCTGCCGCTACTCGCTTGCTCTGTCATTGCGGCGACCAGGATGGCCAACGATGGGCGGCATCGAGCGAGCAACTACCACGATCAGTTCTCCCAGTTGCTCACCGAGCGAGATGGTGTCCTGGCCTCGCACAACTATCTCCCGATCGCGCATATGTGGCAGCGGCTGGCCTCCTGGCAGACCCAGTGGGGTGCCTACCGCGGGCTATGCACCATTCCCTCCCCGGAGGATCTCCCCAGCAACCAAAGCCGGATCGGCTACGCAATCTCGCAGTCGCTACTGCGGGGCACGGACCGGCAGTTGCTGCCACAGTTCTTCTACGCGATGCGTCAGCGCGATGACGCGGCGTGGCCCATACCAGGCGGCAGGCTGTTGCGCCTGCTGAGGTACTGGGGCCAGCGAGAGAGATTCTCACGTGGGTTTCAGCGTGCCATGGACGACCCGGAGCTTCGTCCCATTGTGGAACGCTTGTTGGGCAACCTCGCCAACGTGTGGGACGGCTCGCCGGAGTACGTCAAGCTAGGGATTCCTCGGGCCGAGTTGCTCGTGCGGTTCGAGAACCGGAGGCTGGGTTGGCTGGCGCGGCTTCCCCGTAAAGGGGCGGCAGAGTACTCGCTACCTGACGGAGTGACGCTGCGCAGGCTTGGAGACACCGAGTACTACAACGTAGATGGGCTCAAGCTGCCTGATGCGCACACGCTGCGGCAGGGTGTCCAGCTCCGTGGTGAGGATGTCACGGTGAGCCGCCCGCCATCGTCTTTGGTCGTCCTGTGCCACAACGCCCTGCTGGACTGCCGCACCAGCGTCGACCGGTTCGTCCCCGGCGAAGAGCACATGATCCTCGCGGCTCCCGAGGCCGAGGGAGACCTGGAAGCCGTACTGCAGCGCGCCGCCTCCACCGGAAAGGCTCGCGAGGCTGGGAAGCTCTCGTGGGTGCCGGAAGGTTGGTCCCTGCGCTTCCGTGTCCTCTTCGACGACGCGGTCACGTTGAAGCAGGCGATCCGCGACGTACAAGGCGCCATGCTGGCGACACAACCCGCGCCGCGATACAAGCCCTACCTGGAAGGTGGGCTGCCGCTGGCTCCACAGATCAACAAACGCCTCTACTTGACCGGGGGCGAGCCCGATCTCGTGATGCCCGACGGCGCGACCGGCCAAGTACTGCTCGATGGGCAGCCGCCCGACCCAGCGTTCCCGCATCCGGGTGAGTCGATCCGGCTGTGGACACGGCAACTGGCAGCCGGCAGGCACGCCGTCGAGATCGAGGACACTGAGGTCTCGTTTATAACCGCTGAAGGACTCCCGGACCTGGTAGCGCCGAAGGAGGTAGTGGGCTTCCGCGTCGCCGAAGCGTCCGCCGAAGGGTTCGCTACAGTCACTGACCAGTCAACAGCGGCACTGATAAGGGGTGCTGAGGTCGGTCTGGCAGGCGTGGATGTCGTGCCTCGTGTCGTCCTTTGCCGTAGGGGCGCAGAGAAAACCTTGTTCGTCTCCTGCGACGGGCGTGCCTGGACGGTGGCCGAGCCGGAGCCGCCGGCATGGTGGTCGCGGCTGAACGACGCACCCTCCAGCTATTACTTCGAACTCGAACTCCACGGTCCGGGTGGCTGGATTGTGCAGCGACGCAAAGGCACTTGGCAGGTGGAACCGGCCTTCCCAGTCGAGCCGAATTTCCAGCCCGGTCCCCAGCACCACCCCTGGGCCGCTGCTGTCCTGGAGGCTGCTGAGTGTGGCCGTGACCCATTGTGGAAGGCCTGCGTCCGCCTCGCCGAGGAGGTCGAGAATTGATCAGCATCAGCAACCTGCTGTTGCGCTGGGTCAGCGAGCTCGGCGGCGGCAAGGTGACGGATCTGCGAGCTCGAATTCTGCGCACTGCCCGCAGCCGCGGGCTGGAGATTCGCGACGGCGCGGAGGGACGGTGGATACGTGATGTCTCCGCGCTCGGTCACCTGGATGTGGACTGGCGGCGCGGAATCTGGTCGATCGCCCCGCCCACGCTGACTCGGTTGCCGTCCTCGGACGGGCTAGCACTGATCATCGGCCGGCGGACCGTCGCAGACGAACGTGCTGTAGAAGCCGCGGAGAAGGAGTGGGCGATCGTCCACCAGGTGATGAACGAGGTGGCTGAGGGGGACATCCCCGTCCCAGATTCCCTGCTCGTGCAGTACGACTCCCCCGATGAACTGCCACCAAGCGCGACCGCTGCAGGATTCTCCTTCACCCCATGTGCGGCCCTGCAGATGTTCGACCTCCTACCGGATCTTGTGCAGGGAGACGAAGCGGCACCGCCAGCGCCGGGCAACATCCACACCATCCAGCGTTACGACTTGGAAGAACGTTCCTACCTGCCTGCCGCCTCCTACAACGAGGACGGGCTGTATCGGTGGCGCAGCTCCGATTGGTCAAGGCTGGTCCAGGTCCGGCGCGGCACAAGATGGCTGAGCACCGAGCACGAATACGGCGTGTACCTGGAGCTTGCCCGGCTCAGAAGAGGTGTCATGCGGTGGCGTCCCGAGTCGGGGACCGGCCGCGAGCGGGTCGGAACCTTCTTCGTGGACTGGGGTGCTCCCCTTCCGCCGCTCCATGCGCGCGCCGTCGTGTTGTGCACGGGTCTGCACCCCTGCTTCAGTGACCTGGCCCAGACCGTCCGCTATGACAACGTGCCCCTCGCGGCAGCTGAGCGATTGGCGCGATCCCTCCAACAAGAACTCGAGGTCCTGCAGCCGAAGTCTGCACCCGGGAAGGCGAAGTGATGGCAGACAGCGTCTCCCAGGCATCCAGCGACATCGCCAGCACTTTCCAGGCGCTCAGGGAAACTCTGATGCGCTACTACGACACCCCCTTCGGGGTCGACGATTCATCGGTCATGGCCGAGCGGCGAGCCCTGCTCGACACCGACGGCGGCACCTGGCGAGAGCCACTACTGGAACTACGTCCGCAATACGTCTCCAGCGGCATGTCTCTGGCAGAGTCCTTCCAGGCTGCCGACGCGCATCCGCAGGCCGCGGAGTTCGCTCGCTTTGCCTTGCCGGAAGGAGTCGACAGCCTCTACCGGCACCAGCACGAAGCGCTCGTCACCGCGTGCGGCGAGGGCCGCGACTTCGTCGTGACGGCGGGAACGGGCTCGGGCAAGACCGAAGCGTTCATGCTGCCCGTTATCGCCGATCTGGTCGCCGAGTCGGCCCGCTGGAAAGGCCACGGCGCCGTCCAACCCGCCTGGTGGCGCTCAGGAAAAGAGTACGTACCGAGCCGCTCCGGTGAACGCGGACACCCCGCAGCATTGCGTGCACTGATCCTGTATCCGACGAATGCGCTGGCCGACGATCAGTTGGTTCGTCTGCGCCGTGCGCTGGACAGTGACGAGGCCCACGATTGGCTGGACCAGCACCGGTCAGGCCACCGCTTCTACTTCGGCCGTTATACCAGCGCCACGCCGGTCGCTGGTCCGCCCGACTCCTATCTGGGGCGGGCCCGGCTCCGGGAGTACCTGGAGGAGCTCGAGAACCGTCGGCGACGTGCCGAAGGGAAGGTCGCGGAAGCCACGGGGGACGCCGAGAAAGAAGCCGCGCAAAAAGCTCTGAGCTTCATTCCCCGGGTCGGTGGCGCGGAGATGCACGCGCGATGGGACATGCAGACCACGGCGCCCGACATCTTGATCACCAACTACTCGATGCTGAACATCATGCTGTTGCGTCCCCAGGAGGCATCGATCTTCGAGGCGACCCGCCGATGGCTGCACAGCACCCCCGAGGCCCGTTTCACCCTCGTCATGGACGAGCTGCACATGTACCGGGGCACCGCCGGCACCGAGGTCGCCTATCTACTGCGAAACCTGCGCCACCGGCTTGGCTTGGACCAGACGCCGGAAAAGTTCCGGGTGCTGGCGGCCTCCGCCTCGCTGGAGGCCGGTCGGGACGACGAGTTTCTCGAAACGTTCTTCGCCCTGCCCAGAGGGCGACACAAGGTCATCCCCGGGGCGATGGTCCTGCCTGGGGCCGGCCCGACGGACCTCACCGCGCACGCAAGTGAACTGTCCACCGCCGCCGACCGGACCCCGTCGACATCGGAAGCCGACGCACTGCTTGAGCACACCCACGCAGGGTCGGCAGTGAAGCGTGTCCTGGCGCCTGGAGGCAGGCCAAGGGCAGTCACGATTTCCCAGGTCGCGGGCGAACTGTTCACGGGCGTGTCGGATGAGCGGGTGCGAGAGAAGGCGCTGCGCGGTCTGCTGCTTGCGTTGCAGAACGCCTCTGACCCAGCGCTGCCCAAGCTTCGAGCTCACCTGTTCTTCCGTAACGTCCCAGGGATCTGGGCATGCTCGGACCCGCAATGCCCGGACGTCCCGGTCGACAAGGATCCTCGGCGCCGCGTCGGCCGACTCTTCCGCGAGCCGACCTCGCGGTGCAATTGCGGTGCCCGCGTGCTGGAGTTGTTGTGCTGCCAGAACTGCGGTGATCTCATGCTTGGCGGATTTGCCAATCCTGCCCACCTGGGCAAGGAGTCCTTCAGGGGGTTCCTGCACACCGACTTCCCAGAATTCGATCTACTTCCCGATGAGGCGAGCGGGGTACCTAACGCAGGCAACTACATCGTCTACTGGCCTCGTACGGACCAGCCGGTGCTCGAGTCCTTGCATTGGACCGCCTCCCGCCTCAGCGAGGGCCCCTCAGTGAGCTTTGAGTTCCGGCGGAGCGACTACCAGCCGGGCACCGGGCGGCTGGCCAACAAGAAGGTGGACTACACGGGATGGTCCTTCCACCTCGTCCCTGAGCGTGGGAAGGACGGCAAGCCAGCCCTGGATCTGCGGGAACTTCCGCCTTTTCCGACCCGCTGCCCAGCATGCGGAGATATCCGTGAGATCAACCGGGATCCCGACGGCTCATGGCGGGAGTTGGAAGACCGCCTGTTCGCCGCTCCCATCCGCCGGATGCGCACTGGCTTCGACAAGCTGAACCAGGTGCTGATCAGCGAGGTGCTCGGGCACCTACCGAAGGACGAACGCAAGGTCATCGCCTTCTCCGACAGCAGGGATGCCGCCTCCGAGCTGGCCAGCGGCTTGACATTGCGCCACTACCAGGACCTCTTGCGCCTCCTTGCCGCCCAAGCCGTGACCGAGCAGGGAGATCCCCACGCCGACCTGCAACTGGTGAAGCAGTACTACGCGGATCGACGCGGCACGGATCAAGAGGCACTCAAGGCCGCAATGCAGCGACTGCGTGCTCGCTACCCACGAGAGTTCTCCGCACTGCGGGACATCCTGACGGACGATGTCATGGCCGAGCCGGAGAGGCAGCCGGAGCTGGAAGCCATTCTCGGCCGTCTGCCGTCACTCAATGACCTCCAGGCAGATTTGCGCGGGATGCTCCTGGAACATGGCACTCATCCCGGTGGACCGGCCGCTTCCCTCCAGGAACGTGACGGGGTGCGCTGGACAACGCTCTTCGACTGGTCTGGAAACCGGCAGATCAAGGCGGGACTCACCCCGCAACAGGAGGAGTTCCTGCAGCGGGTCGACGACAACCTGCGGCGGGAGTTCCTTTTGTCCCTCTTCTCCGGCGCTGGACGAGACTTCGAGTCGCTAGGTCTGGGCTGGTTGAGCCTTACTGACGACCGCCGCCCTCTGGACGTTCCCCAGGATTCCGATCTGGCAATGGCCCGCGCCAGCCTGCGGATTCTCGGCCAGATGCGCCGATTCACCGAGATGCGTCCCGGAAGTGCGAGGCCTCCGGTCCCGCTGCGGCGCTACTGGGAGCGCGTTGCGCAGCGCCTCGGCGTCGAGGTGCAGGAAATCCAAGATCGAGTTCTCTCCGTGTGGGGGCCTGCGGTCATCCAGTACGCCATCGACCCCGCCAAGGTGGCGCTGCGCCCCGGAGACGGCCGGTTCTGGACGTGTCCGACCTGCCAGCGGCCCCATCTGCACCGCGGGGCCGGGTTGTGCACCAAATGTCAAACTCCTCTGCCCACCGAGCACAGCCGATTCACCGGCGTCCTCAATGAGGACTACTACGCCTGGAAGGCCAGGAACCGGACGGGCAACTTCCCCCTGCGCACGGCGGAACTTACCGGCCAAACCGACCGCCTGGACGCGCAGGCGCGGCAGGCCCGCTTTCAGGACATCTTCCTGGACGAGCAGGACGAACCGAAGGCCGACGGCATCGAGGTGCTGTCAGTGACCACCACCATGGAGGCTGGTGTCGACGTCGGGGCCCTCAACGCGGTGCTTATGGCGAACATGCCACCCACCCGCTTCAACTACCAGCAACGCGTCGGCCGCGCCGGCCGCCGGGATAGCCCCTCTGCCATCGCCCTGACCGTATGCCGCGGGGACAGCCACGACCAGCACTACTTCACTCGACCAGAAGAGATCACCAACGCCGCCACCCCCGCACCGTATCTCGCGCTGGGCATGCCCGTGATCTTCAAGCGCGTTCTGTTCGGTGAGGTCCTGCGCCAGGCCTTCGACACGATCGCTGCGGACACCGCCCTCAATGATTTGGAGCTGACTCACAACATCCACGGCCGGTTCGGCCTTGCTGCGGACTGGCCCGCGCATAAGGACGCTGTGCTCCATTGGATAGGGCAGAACGAAGAAGCCATCCGAGCCGTGGGGAACGCGCTACAGGCGGAGACGCCCGAGTCGGTCGCCTCTCTGGATCCGGTGGCCTGCGTCAAGGAACTCCTGGACCAGGTAGACGAGGTAGTGGAAGCCATTGGTCATGCTGAGCTGAGTCAGCGCCTCGCCGAGGCCGGCCTACTCCCAATGTTCGGGTTCCCCACCCGGGTCCGGCTGCTCTTCACCGACCTGCCCAAACGCAGCTTTCCCTGGCCGCCCCCCGAAGCCATCGATCGCAACTTGAGCGTGGCACTTAGCAAGTTCGCACCAGGCGCGGAGACCCCCCGGGACGGCCGCCTGTATCGATCCATGGGAGTCGTCTCGTTCACTCCCGGGCTGCGAAAGCCCAAGCCTGCAGAGGCTTTTGGGCCGGAGCGGCAACTGGCCATGTGCCGAGTGTGCGCACACATCCAGGCAGCCGAGGCCAACACACAACCCGAGTTCTGCCCTGCCTGCGGCGCGGGTGAGGGCAACTATTCCGCCTTCCCTGTCCGCGAGCCGGCGGGGTTTCGCGGCGGGACGCCCCGTGACTACGACGGCATCCGTGAATGGGGCAAGGGTGGTGCCAGCTCACGTACCGCGACGGACCTGGAAAAGGACGCGCCCAGAGTGGTGCGCAGCGCGGATGACTGGCTCGTCGTCCACTGCGGGACCGGTGACCGCTACACCATCAACAGCAACCATGGTCGGCTGTTCCGGTTCAAACGGTCGGAGTCCGCATGGCAGGGGTACTACGCCCTCGACAGTTCGCGGGCCTCCTTCGACCTCGAAACCGCGCTGGGCGCCACCGAGCACACCGACATGCTCTTCATCGGTGCCCGCAGCCCACTCGACACCAGCCGGGGCCTGCGGTTCGACATCTCACGCACTGCGCAGTCGGATGGCTTCCCCGACTCCTACCACGGGCGGCGCGCCGCCTGGTACTCGCTGGCCGCCTTGCTACGGCGGGCGGCGGCACCGCTACTGGACGTGCAGCCAGAGGAACTGCTGGCGGGAATCCACGGTTCGGCGTCGGCCTCCTCTCCCGTCATGGCGTACCTTTCCGACAGCCTGGAGAACGGGGCGGGTTTCAGTACCTATCTGGGGTCTCCCGACCGGATCGAGGAGTTCCTGGACGCGGTCGGCGACTACAGCGAGACCCTTGGCGAGGAGCACGCGGCCATCTGTGGCAGTTCCTGCTACCAGTGCCTACGCGACTACTCCAACACCCGGCTCCACCCGCTGTTGGACTGGCGATTGGCGCGCGACCTCATCAGCGTCCTGCGTGGTGCCTCTCTGCAGGTAGACGTCGAACGGCACGGGATCCTGCTGGAGCGCTGGGCGGAGGACCGTTCGGAACTCGATGCCCAGGTGCAGAGCACACCGCTCGGGAGCCTCGCCCTGGTGGAGACGGAGTTCTCCGAGGAGGCCACTGCCGTGATCGTCAAACATCCATTGGAAGCCGCGCTCCAGGACTGTATGGCCTCACGGCTGCGGGAGTGGACTCGCTACGTCGCCCGGGAGGAACTCGCCACGCGCGTGGCCTTTGTGGACGCCTATTGCCTTGACCGGACCCCGGCCGTGGTCACCAGCGACCTGAACGCGTTCGAGGAGGAGCCGTGACCACGGGGCCGTTGTTTTCACATGCCGACCCGGAGGACAACTCTGGGCCAACGCTGCCCGATCGGGATGAGCTGTTGCGCCTTGAGCGGCAGCGGCGCATGGCACGGATCGAGCAACGGAAGCACCGACAGCCAGCAGCCAACGCTCCTGCAGAAAGCCGCGAGACAGGACGTCCGGCGAGCGGCGAGCCGACTACGCCGACCCCTCAGGAGCCCCCACCAGGGTTTACCTCACAACGGCAGTGGCAGCAGGCCCTCGACGCCGCTTCTGTGGTGGCGCAGACCGTACGTGAGGCTGGGCATTCTGCAGCACAACTTGATCTAGCGATGGCTTCGATGTCAGCGACAGAGCTGGCGTCAGCCGTGGTCCGTGCAGTCCTTCCGCTTCCACCGGTCTCGGCCGTCTCGCTTCTATGGCAAGGCCATCAGGCCGGGCTCTCGGTGCTTCCCGTGCACCAAGTGGCACGCGCCCGGGCACTGCTCGACCGATCGCCCGGCATGGTCACCAGTCAAGAAGGTCCCGAAGCAGACCCCAACGTGGAGACGGCGTGGCAGCTGTACGCAGACTATGAGCGCAGCAGGTATGTCCAGATCCCCATGGATCGGCAACATCAGCTATTCGAGTACCTTCCCCTACCAGTCGTGGACGACCTCATCGACGCCGGGCGGGTCAGTGCTCAGGCCATCCCTGAAGGCGGGGAACACCGCCTCTACCTGCTGGCTCGGCTTGCCCCCCGGCGGATAAACGGGGAAGAGCTGCTAACACTCGATTGGCGTGAGGAGCTGGTTCGTCGCGAATTCAGCGCTCGGCTCGCCCGCGGCGATGTCGAGATGCTGCAGGATATAGACGCGCTGAGGGGTGGTCAGCGCCAGCTGGCCATCGCGTTGCAGAACGTACGCCGCACCGGCAAGCTCCCGAGGGAGCTCACAGATCAGAGGTGGTTGTGGCCAGCGCTGGAACGGCTCGCGCCCAACGCTGCGGTCAGCCTGCGTGAGCATAAGCCATATGTGCGGTGGCTGCTGGTACGCCGGATCCTTCAAGGCATCCGGGTAGCCCACCTGGCGCGACTACACGGAGACGAACGGAAGTACCAGGTCATGCTCCGGACTGCCTGGGACAACGCCACGTCGCTGGAGGATTCCCGGGCCCCAGTAGGTTGGGAGGCCAGGAATGCCCTTGCCTACCTCAAGGTGATCCGCGTGGGACGCGAACCGAAGTACGATGACGCCTTGGGTGTTCTCACCCCGGCGCCAGGGCAGGCGCTGAGCGAGGACAAGCTTCCACAGGAGGCACAACTGCGCCTCGCAACAAACCGAGAGATTCTGCGCACCCTGAAGGACCAGCATCAAAGTGCTCCCATACTCAACCCTTATGCCGCTCTCGGCGTATCAGACGGCTTTGCAGGTTGGAAGGACCGCTGGCGAGAATTGCGTAGATCTCTCGACGCAGACGGAGAAGCCAAAGTCAATGAAGCCAAAGACGCGATCCAAGGATGGGAACGCGGACGGGCTCCCGTGGCACCCTTCGCCCTGCCCTTGATGCCGGATAAGTGGGCAAATCCGCGCACCAATGGCCGCAACACTGATGGCGATGGGACGCCTATGCATCGCAGGACCCCGCCACCTGCCCCCCATGAACAGGAGTTTGCTCGCAGTCGCGCGGCACAGGGCATCGTCTTGGCTGCCTGCGGATACGTTGGTTTGGTTTCGGAAACGCGAGCAACAGAAGCTAAATTCCAGAGGATGATCAGCGATGGACAAGAATCGTAAGGGAGCCGCCAAATCTCCCAAGAAGAGCGCCAGCGTCAAGCAAGTTAACAAGGACAAAGGTCATCCACGCAATCATCGGAAGCGATCGGCCAAGGAGCCAAAGAAGCAGGAGGCCGTCCAGAGGTGGAAATCTCAGCCACGCCGCGGAGGAACCAAGGGCAACAAAGCAACGGATGTTACCTCCCCACAGATCGTGGTCACCGTCGGGCATGGCCATCCGAGGGTAGAACCGGAAACCTACGATGCAGCCGCGCTGTTGAAGTCTGTGCTCGCTGCTGTCGAGCCAAAGATTGACGAGAGGCTTGCGGCGTTGACCGAGGCCGCCGTTCCCAACACGAGCGATCCCGAGGCCGACACCGAGACAGCTCGCGCAGTGCAGGCCGTCGGTCGGCAGATCACCGAAGCAGTGCGCGCTGGAATCGTGGAGGGCATGCGCGTACGGGAACGACACCTGGCGCAACTGGCTGTGATCGACCGCGCCGCCGCACAAGCGAACAGTCTCTCCAGCCTGCAAGCTCGAATCTCGGCTGAGATGGAGCACGCCGGACTGCGCCGGGTTTCGGACCTAGCTGATCTGTCCCCCTTCAATCTGGCGGTTGCCCCCGGTTCATCTCCTGCGCCGACCGACAGCTCAGAGGACTACGAGCTGGTCACCCCGGCCTATGTCGAAGCCGACTCCGGCCGGATAGTGGAACGCGGGTGGATCAAGGTAGCTGAGGCCTCGCTCCTACCCGCTGGCAAAGCTCACGGCCGACTGTCGCGGGAACACGGTAGCAAGCGGCATGGAAAGGACAGCGGGACAACGGCTGAAATCGAAGAGGCGAAGGGGGTCAGTCGGCAATCCGCTGTTGCTGCACATGCTGGCGAGGGGCAAGGGCGGCTTGGACAGTACCGGACCACAAGCAGCGATGGGGCTTCGTCCCTGGGAGACGGCCTAGCAGAGGAGGAACCGTCGCCACCAGGGGAGCCTTTCGCCGGGAGGGATAGCGAAGCTATTCCCGTTCATTCCAGCAAGAAGGCAGCTTCCACGAATCCGACGGCTCATGGCTCCGTTCCAGTAGCGCGCATTCTTCCTCAGAGACTCAGCACCGCGAAGACCGACGACCAGCAGCCTCGGAGGAGGCCTTGACCTACGGAATCGACTTCGGCACTAGCAACTCGGTCGTCGCCCGATACAACGACGGCGGTACGGAGGTACTGCCGGTCGGCAGCGAGAGCGTGCCGGCCCAGTGGTACCAGCCCGAGTTCGAAGCGCTGTTCCCATCCGTCCTCTCGGTCCGGGACCTGCAGCGCACGTTGTGCTTCGGCTGGGCAGCTAAGACGACACGAGGCGAGCCCGTCGACGCCGTCAAACGGCTACTGGGCACCCGGGCCGCGACGGGTACTGACCCGGACGAGTCGGGAACTCCGCACTTGGGCGAGGAACACGTATGGATCGCCGACCAGCCCTTCCGCAGCACCGCTGTGGCGGCATCCTTGTTCGCGCAGATGAAGTCCGCTGGCGAACGTAATCTCCTCGAGCTTTCAGAAGCCGTCGTCACCGTCCCGGCACACGCGACGGGTGGTGCCCGTTACCGGACACGTGCTGCGGCCAGACTGGCGGGCATCAAGGTCAAGGCCCTGCTCAACGAGCCGACCGCGGCGGCCATTTCCTACGTCAACGACGTCGACATCCCCGGAAACTTGCTGGTGTTCGACTGGGGCGGCGGCACCATTGACGTCACCATCCTCGAGTACGACGGCAAGTACTTCGAGGAACAGACTTCCCGTGGTGTCTCTGCGCTCGGTGGCCTGGAATTTGACGAGACCCTGGCCCGTCTCATCCTGAGAAAGCTGGGGCAGGTCCCTGAGCGTCTGACCCGCCAAGAACGCCAGCGGTGGCGTCGCAATGTCGAACTTACGAAGATTGCACTGTCCCGCCGTGAGGTGAAGGAGATCCCCTTCGACATCCCCGAGTTGGGCACCACGGTCACTATCTCTCGCGATGAGTATCTGACAGCAGTTACCCCGCTCATTCATCACGCCATGGAGCCCCTCCAGCAGGCTCTAGACGACCTACGCTACGGCCCTGACGACATCGATTCCGTCCTGATGATCGGCGGAACATCGCAGATACCTGAAGCCCGCGAGGCCGTCGGCCAACTTCTAGGTGAGGACCGCATCGTCGATCCAGGGCTGTGCCATCCGATGACGGCGGTGGCCCGGGGCGCAGCCATCTACTCAGCGGCCCTAGACGATCCCGATAAGTATGAACAGTTCACTCTCGTCAGCAGCCACGCCCTCGGAACGGCCTTCGCCGCGGGAGCCCGTAAGGGCTTCAAACCGATCATCAAGCGCAACAGCACGTTGATCGCGAAAGGTGAGGAACGCTTCACTCCTGCGAAGCCTGGCGCATCCTCACTCAACGTAGAAATCATCGAAGGAGAAGAAGGGTACCCAGCCGACAGCGACCGCGCCTTTCCACTCTCGCGGCTTGAGGTCAGGCTTCCCAAGCCCGAGCGCATTCCGGACGACAACGCGGTCCTCATTCACTTTCGCTACGACATCAGCGGAATTTTGCACGTCAGAGTCACCCATGAGCGCACCGGTCAAGTGCTGATAGAGAATGAGATCGACTCCTTCGGCAAGGACGGAACTCCTCTCCAACAGGGCCTGGACAGCGAACTCGAGCGCCTCCTCAGCTACATCGAAATCCCGTTCCCTAACGCGCCCCAGTCGGAGCCAACGCTTCGCCCTGAGAAGACTGAAACCAGTGGACTCGGCGAGCAGCCGAGCGCGGCAACCATCCTTCCGCCCACTGCAGGTAATTTGGATGACGCAGTCACGGTAAATGGAGTACCGCAGTCACGACTTTGAAGCTCGTCGGCCAGAACGTGGGTTTGGCTTCCCTGTGTCCATTTCTCAGACCGTGGTCATGACCGTGCCGCGAGTAGGGCGGCGCGGTCGAAGCGGGCGATGAGGCCCGTTTTCCGGTGGTGCTTTCGGCGCAGGTGCGTGAGCCGTGCGGTGAACTCCTGGAGGAGGCCGGCGCGGTCGGCGACGGCCCGCAGGTCCTTGAGGAGTTCGACCGCCACGTCGTAGTCGGACGGTCGGCGGGCGTCGATCAGTTCGTCGACCCGTACCCAGGTGATTTCCGGGTCGCGGGCGATGGCGTCGAGTCTCTTCTCGCGGGCCGCCGCGCGCTGTTGCTCGCGGCGGGCCTCCTGCTCCGCGCGGGCCGCCTCGGCTTGGCGTTCACGCTCGTGGCGGAGTGCGGCGGCGGTGTCCAGCAGCTCGGCCACCGTGCGCCGGGGACGGTCGTCTCTCGCGGCGTCGGGTTCGCCGCGGAAACGGCGGAGTAGCTCCATCTGGACCTGGGGTCCCTGACCTTGCGCGACCCGGAGGAGGAGAGCCTTTCCCTCCTTCGGAGGTAGTTCTTCGATCCACTTGGCGAGTCGGCCGGGGTCGTCCTTGGTCTCGGCCAGGGGCGGGCTCGTCTGTGCGGCGACTTGGAGGAGGTCGGGGTCGAGGCGGAGGAAGTTGGCGAGAGCGTGTTGGGGGGCGGTGATGGAACGCAGCCCTGCGGGCACCGGCGGCTCGAGTTCGTCGTCTTCGTCCTGGTCGAAGGCGTCCTCGTCGCGTTCCCAGGTTCCGTAGGCCGCGAGCCAGGCGAGGTAGAGAGGGCGCATGTCCCCGGCGGCGAGTTCGGTACGGACTCCGATGATCGCCGAGAGGGAGTCGTCGGCGCCCTCGATCCAGTCGCCGCCCTCGTCCTGGCTGGTCAGGTCGAGGATGAGGTGCTTGCCGGAAACCTCTGCGGTGACGTAGGGGTCGATGCAGTACGGCTCGGCGGCCTTGAGGGAGAGCAGCGTGCGGGGAAGGCGAAGCATCACCTGATGGGTTCCCCAGTTGGTGACGTACAGATGGGCGTCGTAGTAGCGCCGCATCATCGTCCGCGGGTCACCCCGGAAATCTCCCCAGTGGTATTCGTTGGTGAAACTGGTGGCGGTGATCCGTGCCCGGGTGGACAGGGCGCGGACTTCGGCCTGCTGCCGCTCGTCCAGGGGCTGGTCGACGGCCAGGAACTCGTAGAACTGGTATTCGCTCATCTTTGCTCGTCGTCAGCAGGCCCAGTGCCGGTAAGCGTCGATCCATTCGGCGCCCGCCGGGCGTGGTGTCGGAAGCGGTAGATCTAGAATCCCGATGGCCTGCCGGTGCTTGCCGCGGGTGCAGATCCCGACGATCTCGCCACCAGGCGAAAGATCTATCTTCGTGACGGTCACCTCGACCCCCAGGACAGTGGTCTGGAAGGGCATGATCAAATGCTCTTCCAGCAGACTATGGAACGCGGTGTGTTGCTCGTGCTCGTCATAAGCGTCGACGATGGCCTGCTCGACCATGGCGTCCAGTTCGGCATCGCTCAGGCTTGTCACGCCGGCCAGCGTAGTGAGGCCGGGCTGGGGATGTGAGATTTCGTTCAACCCGGCGATCAGGGTGGCACCAGTCATCGGCTCGAATGCCTGGTTGCGCGGGATGTCGGCGCTCGGCGGGTTCCGCCGTTCGGCTTGACTGGCTCTGTGGTGGACACGCGGGTCAACAAGGTGCGGCGGTTGATCGACGGAATGCGGTGGGACCGTTGAGGAGCCAGGAGGCGTGGGCGTGGCGTAGGTCGCGGATGGTGGGTTTGAAGTTGAGATCGGCGGTGTGGGGACGTCCTCAACTGGTTTTGGCGCTGCCGCAGGTGAAGGTGGTCTCTTGGAGCAGTTCCGGTGTGAGGGTGACGCCGGTCAGGTGCTCGGCGAGGGCGAAGGCCGCCCAAGGTGAGAGGTCGGGTTCGGGGTCGTCCTCAAAGTGGAAGCCGATTCGCTTCATGAGGTCCAAGTGTTCGTCAGGGGTGCTGCCCCCTCGGGTGTCGGGGAACATCGGTTCGAAGGACAGGCGCGTAACCGTGTCCTCTGCCCAGAGAAACGCGTCGAGGGCGTTGATGTTGGTGAAGTGTGAGATCCAGCTCGTTCCCGCTGAAGCCGGCAGCGCTATCTCTTCGCTGACGCCGAGGTAGCCGTTGGGCTCGATCATCAGGGTCCAGGGACCAAGACGTGTCATTGCGATGAGCTGTCGTGTCCCGTCCGGCTGGTCAAAGAGCTCATAGGCCGCATCGACCAACGCTGATGCACCTGTCAAGGCGGGTTCCTCGCGTCCGGAAAGGCGCTGGAGGATCTCTGAGGGGAGCAAGTCGCGGACGAACGTGAAGCAGTACGCCTCGGCGAGGTCCGGGAAGCGATCCTCGAACCAGAGGTAGTCAGCAGCAGTCGGGCCCATGTCCTAGATCCTGGCGCACCCCTTGGTGGTCATCCGCCAAGGGCCTGCCCCGGAGGCGAAGACCCGTTCTGCCCGCCGAGAATGTGGTTAGCGGCGGGCGTGGCGGATTTTCAGGCGTCCGAAGCCCATGGTGCCGGAGATTCGGATTTTGGGGCCGCCGGGGCGGGAGGGGGGCCGGGGCTTGTAGTAGGAGTCCTTCCACACGGTGCGCAGGTTCTCGACGTCGACGACCGCGTCACGCGGGACCGTGATCTTTGCCCGGCCGGTGCCGAGTTGCAGCTCGATGTCGACCACTGGGTGCTCGATGATCGCCCGGGCGAGGTTCAGGTCCACCTTGGCGAGCCCGGACTCGACCTTGAGTTTGCGAGGCACCCGCCATGCGCCGCGCCGCCGGATCCGTCCGCTGAAGGCGGCGATCGTGGACGTGTCCGCCTTCTCCTCAGGGAGCGAGGCCAGAGACGCCGCGAGATCGCCGTGCGTCTTGGCGGTGAGAGCCTGCTGGAGGAGTTCGTCCATCTCCTCGTGCGAGATGTGGCCCTTGGAATACGCGTCCTGCAGGCGCCGCACGGCCGTGTCGCGGTCTTCTTCGCTGATCGGTCGCGACGGATCGTCCGGCATGAGGGTCACTCTACTGCCGTATGGGGTGATCGCCCTGATCACAACACCTGCCGAGATTCCCCTCGGCCCCCGTGTGAGCTGTGTGTTGTCCAGACAAGGGAGCGGCCGCTCGCTGGCGGTTGTGCCGGGTCATTCGATGTCCAGGACGGCCTTTCCTAGGACGCGTCTGCCCAGGAGGGCGGTGATGGCGTCTTCCAGGTTCGTCCAGGGGCCGCGCCAGCCGACCTGTGCGGTGATGGTGCCGCGGGCGGCGAGGTCTGTGAGGGTCGCCAGGTCGGGACCTGGGTTGGATATGTCGCCGAACGACCGCAGTGTCTTGGCCGCGCCTAGGGCGAAGATCGAGTTCGGTGGGAAGGTCGCAGGCTCCTGGGACGCCCAGCCGATGCTCTGCAGGGTCTCGCCGGGTCGCAGCAGGTTCCAGGCCGTGACCAGGTGGTTGCCGCCGACGTTGTCCAGCACCAGGTCCACGGGGGTGTCGATGTCGTCGAGCCCGGTCACGATCTCGTCCGCGCCGAGGTCGCGCAGGCCCTCGGCGCGTTCGGGGGAGCCGACCGAGGCGATGACGTGGGCGCCGCCGAGCCGGGCGAGCTGTACCGCCATCCGTCCGACGCCGCCGGACGCGCCGGTGATCAGTACGCGGCGGCCCAGCACCGAGCCGGCGGCGCGCAGTGTGCGCAGGGCGGTGATGCCGGTCAGGGGGAGGGCGGCGGCTTCGGCCAGGTCCAGCGACGGGGGGACGGCGGCGACGCTGTCGGTGCCGAATGCGGCGCGCTGCCCCCAGGCGCCGGCGCCGAACGCGACGACGCGTTCTCCGACGCCGGGTCCGGTGCCGTTCTCGGCCGCCTGGACGACGTGTCCGGCCGCGTCGTAGCCGAGCACGCTGCCGGCCGGCTGGAAGCCGAGGTGGCGGACTTCGCCATGGTTGACCGATGCGTGCCGGACCTCCACCAGTACCTGGTCGGGGGCCGGGACGGGTTCGGGGACCTCGGCGAGCTGGAATCCACGGGGGCTGTCGGGAGCGGCGATCAGTGCCTTCACAGGGAAACCTCCATGGCGTAAGCGGACCGTCGGTCCGCTCTGTTGCCGGGATACTATACGGACTGACGGTCCGGATACCAATGGAGGTCCTGATGCCCGGCATACGCGCGGACGCCGTCCGCAATCGCCGGGCGATCCTGCGGGCCACCGAGGAACTGCTGGCGCTGCACGGGCCCGAACACGTCTCGCTGGACGCGGTCGCCGCGGCGGCCGGCGTGGGCAAGGGCACCATCTTCCGCCGTTTCGGCAGCCGCACCGGGCTGTTCCGGGAGCTGCTCGCCGAGCGGGCGGCGCGCATCGGGGAGGCGATCGAAGGCGGCCCGCCGCCGCTGGGTCCTGGTGCGCCGCCTCGCACCCGGCTCGTGGCCTTCCTGGACGAGCTGGCCACGCTCGCCGCGCGGAACATCGCACTGATCGCCGCCCACGAGCAGGCCTGCGCGGACGGCAAGTACGACGATCCCACCTACCGGCGCTGGCACGACCATCTGACCGAGCTTCTCGGCGAGCTGCGTCCCGATGCCGACACCGAATTCCTCGCCCATGTGCTGCTCGGCTCGTTCGACGGTGACCTCGTCCGGCGGATCACCGCGCACGGGGGCGTCACCCGCCTGCGTGCGGTCGTGCACGATCTCGCCACCGCGCTGGTGCCCGAGCCCGATCGCACATGATCCTCTGACTCCGCCTGGAAGGGCGTTCACCGAAGGTGGACGGGGGCTCTGCCGTTACTGCGGGTTGAAGTGGGAGGGGACGGGGGTGCTCCAGCGCAGGGGGACGGCGGCGGCGATCTCGATGACGTCGGTGATGGTGAACTCGACCAGTCGTTGGGCGCCCGGTACTTCGGCGGCGTGCGCGGGGTCCCAGTCGGTGCGGGCGGTGCCGGTCAGGTGCAGGAGGGCGCCGGTGTGCCAGTCGGGGACGACGAGTCCGGCGCGGGGCTGGACTTCCAGGTTGCCGAGCGTGTTGAACATGGCGTTGCCGACGTAGTCGGGCCAGCGCAGCTCGGTCGGCGACACGACTTCCACGAATCCCGGGTTGCCGCCGCGGTGGGAGGCGTCGGCGTTGCCGTCGCGGTCGGAGGTGGCGATGAAGAACGTGTCGGCGCCGGCGATCCACCGCTGCTGGTGGCCGGTGAGTGCGCGGGACCGTTGCGGTCGGCCGGGGCTTTCGGACGGGTCCCACCGGTATTCACGTTTCTGGATGTACTTGGGGCAGTTGGAGTACACCTGGTCGAGCGTGACGTGCAGGCCGTGCCGGGTGGGGACGGCGTGTCCGTTCATCCGCATGCGGCGGTGGCGGGACGGTTCGATGCCGAGCATGCCGACCGGTGCGGGGGCGGTGAGCCGGTCGTGGAGCGGGTCGCCCGGGCCCGGCCGGGCGTCGATGGTGACGGTGCGGGCGTCCTCGGCGCGCATGAAGCCGGGCCGGCCGGTGAGCAGGGTGGCCCATATCCGGCCGTCGGCATCGGCGGCGCCGAGGACGACCATCGGCTGCTGGAGGAGGAACCTGCGCGCCACTTCGGGGATCTCGGTGCGGACGGCGGGTGCGGGGGACCCGCCGTGGTGCAGTCCGGCGCGCCGCTGAACGGCTCGTTCGCCCTCGTGGTAGAGGTCGGCCGCCACAGCGGCCTCCTTCACGGGTTAGAAGAATCCGCAGGTCGGTGCGGGGCCGCTGGGGGCGGGTGCGGTGTCGGCGCCGGTGGGCGCGTAGATCTCCAGCCGTGTCCCGTCGGGGTCGGTGAAGAAGATCCCGCCGGACGCGGCGCCCTCGGCGTGGGGGACGACGCCGTCGTGGACGAACTCGGCGCCCAGTTCGCGCAGCACCTGTTCGGCGGACTTCACCTCGTCGATCGTCTCGACCTGGAACGCCAGGTGGTGCAGGCCCGCCGAGCGGGTTCCGAAGGGGGAGTCGCTCTGCTGCCACAGGGTCAGCAGCAGTTGCCCGTCCCGCCCGAGGAAGGCCCAGCGGCGGTCGGCCTCCTTGCCTTCGGCCTGGACGTCGAGGCCGAAGACGCGCTGGTAGAAGGGCAGTGACCGGTCCAGGTCGGTCACGTTCAACCCGACGTGGCCCGTCCGCAGTGCCTTGATGGCGACCGTCCCCATGTCACACCTCGCTTCTCCCGGGCTTCCTCGCCCGAGTCTGGCCTAACTAGTGATTGGACGATAGATGGTTAGGAGATCGCCAGTCAACCGGCTAAGTGGCGATAGACGGGTAGAATCGCGGCGTGCAGGAGGAGGATGAGGTGCGGCAGCGGGCCGCCGTGGATCCCCGGCCGCTGGTCGGGGAGCCGCTCTGCCTTGATCTGCTCAACACGCGGTGGAGGGGCGATCGCGCTCCCAACGACCTGCTCGACTCCGTCGAGGGCCTGGCCGTGTGGCTGCGCTCGGCGGGGCTGGACGATCGCGCCGTGGCCGATCGGGCGACGCTCGATGCCACGGTGTCGACGCGCGAGATCTTGTTGGCGCTTGTGAGCCAGGGGCCGTCCCCTGAGACGGTGGACGAGTTCAATCGGGTGCTCGAACGCGGTGCGCTGCACCTGCGGCTCGGCCCCGGTGGTTCGGAGGAGCATCCGCGGACGGATGACCCCGCGTGGCTGCCGTCCTGGCTGGCCGCCGCCGACTTCCTCCGGCTCATGACCGAGGCCCCGGGGCGCATCAAAGTGTGTGCGCATCCTGGCTGCGTGCTGCATTTCTACGACACGACCAAGAGCGGCACTCGCCGCTGGTGCTCCATGGCCGTCTGCGGCAACCGCGCCAAGGCCGCCCGGCACTACGAGCGCGCGAAGTCCGCGCGTTAGCGGGAACGCTCAGCGGCGGAGCCGCTCCTCCACGGCCTGGTAGTCGGGGAAGGCCGAGGCGGGGCGCGATGCACTCGTTCGCGTCCTCCATCCAGCCCGCCGGCCGGCTCCGCGAGTGGCGGAGTTCAGCGTTCTGACACCGTCTGATTACTCTGCGCCATAAACTGACCCCATGACCAATCGGCCGGAACCCGATCAGCTTTTCGACATCGACGCGCACAGTGCCACGTGGCCCATGGGCTCGGAGAAGATCGAGCTGTTCGCAGGGCACCCCCTGTTCTACGGCGTATTCGACCGGGTCGATGCCGAGGCCGCCGAGCGCGCGTTTCCCGGACGGCAGGCCACTATCGAGCGCTGGTACGGCGATCGCGGCAATCTCATCCTGCACGCCTCCACCTGCACCCCGGAGAACTGCCCGGAGTGGCCCAGAGACGACGCGTGACCGCGATGCCGCCGGGGATTCGGGTGCGCCGAGCGATGTCGAGAATGCAGTGCCCGCCCCGACCTCTCCAAGAGAGGGGAGCCTCGCATCGCTCCCCGGTGGGCACATTGGAGGTACCGCCTTGTCGCGGAACATCGACACCGTCAACACCTACTTGGACGGGTTCCGGAAGAACGACCACGCGCAGATCCTGTCCTGCCTGACCGACGACATCGAGTGGACGGTCTTCGGCGCCTTCCACTTGAAGGGCAAGGACGCCTATGACCGGGCGATCGACGGTCCGCCCGAACTCCTCAACCCGCCCGAGCTGCACGTCGTCCGCATGGTCGAACAGGGGGACGTCGTCATGGCCGAGATGACCGGAGCGGTGAAGCGCGCCGCCGGCGGCGCGATGCGCCTGTCCATGGCGGAGGTGTTCGTCATGCGGGACGGCAAGATCGCCGAGCGGCGGGCGTGGGTCATCGAGTTGAAGGAAAACGACCACCGCTGAACGCCCGAGAGCCGGCCGGGGCCTCCCGGTCGGCCGGCCGTGCCTTCGGTGATCGCATCGTCGCGTTCCGCGTCCGATGCCTTCGACCAGCTTGTTGGTTGATGAGGAAAAGGCGGGGTAAAGGCCGATCTTGGTGTGGCTTAGACCGCTATTCACCGGTTCGAGGCGAACGCCAGTGGCTTACCGCCTACGCTTTCCGGTCACGTTGCAACCCCGTTGGGAGGACCGGCCGTGGACATCATCAGCCGGGAGGAGTGGGGCGCCCGCGCCCCGCGGTCCCGCTCGACGGTCAGCTGGGGGGCCCGCACGGAGTTCATCGTCCATTACTCCGAAGGCCCCACCACTCAGTCGGTGCGGTCGATCCAGAACTTCCATATGGACACCCGCGGCTGGTCCGACATCGGCTACAACTTCCTGGTCGACGTCCAGGGCCGCATCTACGAGGGCCGCGGATGGCTGACGGTCGGCGCGCACGCGCCCGGCCACAACGCGTCCGGGATCGGCGTCTGCATGATCGGGCGGGACGGCGACGCCACGTCGGCGGCCACCCGGTCGATCCGGGCGCTGTACGACGAGGCGGGCCGGCGGGCGGGCCGGAACCTGGCGAAGCTCGGGCACCGGGACGTGTACGCCACGTCCTGCCCCGGCGACCAGCTGTACGCGTGGGTGCGGGCCGGGATGCCCGCCGAGATCGAGGAGGACGACATGCCGGATTACGTGTCCGTCGGGATGACGGAGGCGCAGGACCTCCCGCCCGGCGAGTGGGTCACGGTCAACTGGGGCAAGGAGTACTCCGACTCGGCGCACCACCACTGGAACCAGGGCGGGCCCTCGCTGATCATCGGTTCCGCCCGCTACGCGCTCACCGCGAACGTCCGGATCGAGGGGCTGCCACCGGGCACGGAGCTGCAGGCGCGCGTCATCGAGCGCGCCGAATCCGGCGGCCACGTCGACAACGGTCCGATCGCCGAATACCTCGCCAGCAACGGCGCGACGTTCCTCCACTACAACGTCGCCGCGGACACGGTGCGCAACGGCTACCGGGTGCGGTTCCAGGTCATCCAGTACGGCACCGCCACGGGACGGATCACGGACGGCAGCGCCAAGGGCCTCGTCTGGTCGACCTGACCCCGGCGGCCGCCGGCCCGCCGTCCGCCGCCGCGGCGCAAGGCTGGTGATTTCGCCGATGCGCGCGAGGATCCGAGGGTTCACAGTTCAGGGCGTTGGTTCACCCCACCCCTGGAGGCTTCATGAAACGGATCCTCGGATCGCTGGTGGCGCTGTGCGCGGCGCTGGCGGCGTTCGGGCTCGGCCTGGCCCCGGCGAACGCCGCCGGACCGCGTCCCGTCGTCTTCGTGCACGGCTACACGGGCAGCGCGTCCAACTGGGTCACGGCCATGTCGGTGTTCCGCGCAGCCGGGTACAGCAGTGACCAGCTGTTCGCGTACGAGTACAACTCCTACGGCGACAACAGGCAGAACGCCGCCGGGCTCGCCTCGTTCGTGAACCAGGTGAAGTCGCGGACGGGTGCGTCCCAGGTGGACATCGTCAACCACTCCATGGGCGGCCTGGTCAGCCAGTACTACCTGAAGGTCCTGAACGGCAACCCCAACGTGGCGCACCTGGCGTCCATCGCGGGCGCCAACCACGGGACGACGTACGCGGCCGCGTGCACCATCTTCGAGACGTGCCGGCAGATGCTTCCCGGCTCGTCCTTCATCCTGCAGATCAGCGCGGGCGACGAGACGCCGGGGAACACCAAGTACGCGACCTGGTACTCGCCGTGCGACGGCATCATCATCCCCTACACCAGCACGCGCCTTAACGGCGCGAACAACCACTTCGTGGCCTGCCAGACCCACCTCGGCTACCTCGCGGACGTGGTGACCCTGGGCGCCATCGCCCAGTTCACCAAGAGCTGACCCCTCTGGCACTCCGGGCGGGACCTCCCCAGGTGTCCCGCCCGGAGGCATGGTTACGCTGAGTGCATACTGGCCGGCGGTCTTCGGGGGGAGGCGGGCTCGTGCGGGGGTTCGTGTGGGGTCGGGCGGCCGGAGCCGCACTGTGTCTCGGTCTGCTGGCGGCGTGCAGCGGGTCGTCCGGCGGGGGCGGGACGGAGACTCCATCGCCCGGCGGGACGGAGACCCCGGGCGGGACGGCGGCGTCCGCCCCGGGCGGGACGGCCGCCGGGGGCGCGTCCCCGGTGAAGGGCAAGGTGATCGTGCTCGATCCCGGCCACAACGGCGGCAACGCGTCCCATCCGGAGGAGATCAACAAGCAGGTCTTCGTCGGGAACGGCCACAAGCCGTGCAACACCACCGGCACCAGCACGCCCGATGGTTTCAGCGAGCACGCCTTCACCTGGGACCTGGCGAACCGGCTCGCGAAGGTGCTGCGGAACGAGGGCGCCGAGGTGACGCTGACGCGCGAGGACGACACCGGTGTCGGGCCGTGCGTCACCGAGCGGGCGGCGATCGCGAACCGGGCGGGGGCGGACGCGACCCTGTCGATCCACGCGGACGGCGCCGCCGCGTCCGGGCACGGCTTCCACGTGATCGTGCCGCTGCCCGTCGGGAAGAACAAGGGCATCGTGGACGACTCGCTGCGCCTCGGTCTCGCGATCCGCGACGCCTACCGCGCGGGGACGGGCATGCCGTTCGCCACCTACATCGGCAAGGACGGCCTCGACCGGCGCGACGACCTCGGCGGGCTGAACCTCTCCACGGTGCCCGCCGCGTTCATCGAGTGCGGCAACATGTCCAACCCCGAGGACGCGGCCAAGATGTCCAGCGCCTCGTTCCGGCAGCGCATGGCCGACTCGCTGGCGCAGGGGTTCCAGAACTACTTCCAGTGACGGGACACGATGGGGCGGGGCGCTGTTTGCCGTCCGCTGAGGTTAAGGGCGGAACGTCCGGCTACATGAGCGATCGACCGAGTACGCCGGACGAACGGACGATGACCATGGCCCGAAAACGGGGACACAGCGCGCCGCTCAACTGGGAACTGCTGCTGGGGCTGCTGGCGGCCGGGTTCATCCTCTACGTGTGGGTGTGGGCGGCCACGCAGGGCGGACCGCCCTGGTAAGGTCCGACCGGGTCGGGGGACGCACAGCATGACGAGGGCAGGCCGCCGATGGGATCCTCCGGCATTCCGGCCACGACGCTTCTCTACCTGTTCGCCGAGCTCTGGGCTCCCGCGAGCGACGGCCGCGACACCGATGCCGAACCCGTGCTCGGGGCGGTGGTCAAGGGCCTGGACACCGCGGCCAACCTGCTGAACGCGGGCATCTGGAACCTGTGGCGGCAGGGCTGGATCACCGTGGAGCAGCTGAGGCCCGCCGAGCCCATCCACACCCTCGTGCTCGGCGGCGCGTCATTCGTCAGGGCCGCCCCGCGCAAGGTGGAGAACAAGCCGGCCCCGCGCGGCCTGGAGGGCTTCCTGTGGCGGGCCATCTCCGACCACGCGGACGGCGAAGGCCGGCTGGAGGCGCTGGTGCGGCGGGGGTCCGGGGACGACCGGCACGGGCTGCGCTCGGCGCTGATCGGCACCGCCCTGAGCCGGCGCCGCCCGAGCTCGGCGGTGTTCGCGCTCTGCCGGGGCGACGCCGCCGACCGGGGGCTGATCGAGGTCAGGGGCCGGTGGCGCAAGCGGCTCGCGGTGCCCGACCTCGACGCCGTCCGGGCGCTGCGGCCCGAGTACGAGGAGGTGTCGGCGGCGCGGCGCGCCCACCTCGCCGAGCACGCCGAGTTCGACCACGCCGTCCTCGGCGACTGCTTCGCCGCGCTGATCGCCGCCCGCAGCTCCGCCTCCTAGCGGGCCATGAGGGCGCGCAGGGACGCGGCGATCTCCTCGGGGGCCTCCTCCGCCATGAAGTGGCCGCAGGTCACGGTGCCGTGGTCGAGGTCGTCGGCCCAGGCGCGCCACAGCGCGGCGGCGTCGTAGCCGAGGGCCGCGCCCCAGTCCTGCTGGAGGACGGTGACGGGCATCCGCAGCCGGTTGCCGGCGTCGCGGTCGGCGGTGTCGTGCTCGACGTCGGCGCCGGCTGACGCGCGGTAGTCGGCGACGATCGACGGGATCGCGTCGCGGCACGCGGACAGGTACGCGGCGCGCACGTCCGGCGGGATCGCGGACGGGTCGTTGCCCCACAGGTCGAGGAAGTGGCCGAAGAACGCGTCCGGGGCCCCGGCGATCAGCTGTTCGGGCAGGCCGGGCGGCTGCGCCATCAGGTAGAGGTGGAAGCCGACGGCGGCGGTGGCGCCGTGCATGACGTCCCACATGTCGAGGGTCGGCAGGACGTCGAGGCAGGCCAGGTGGGTGACGGCGCCGGGGTGGTCGAGCCCGGCGCGGAAGGCGACGAGGGCGCCGCGGTCGTGGCCGGCCAGCGCGAACCGCTCGTGGCCGAACGCCCGCGCCAGGGAGACCACGTCGGCGGCCATGACCCGCTTCGAGTAGCCGCCGCCCGGCTTGTCGCTGGCCCCGTATCCGCGGAGGTCGGGGCAGATGACGGTGTGGTCGGCGGCGAGGTCCTCGGCGACGTGCCGCCACATCAGGTGGGTCCCGCCCCGCGACCTGCTGTTCGAGGCCCTGTGGTGCTTGACCGCCCGCGCGGCCCTGGCCGTGGACGACCGCGAGACGATGCGGCGCGCCCGCGACGCGCTCGCCCCCGCCGCCGGTGAACTCGCCGGCGCGGGCAGCGGCCTCCTCACCCTCGGCCCCGTCTCCGGTCACCTCGACGAGCTGGCGGCCGCCCTCCGCGCGTGACGCGTCCGCCCCGGCCGTCCCGGTATGCGGTGCCACCGGCGAGGTTCTCCCGTTCCGGGCCGTTTACTTGCCCCTTTTCGGGTAGGGCCGCACCGGAAGCCGCGGAGAGGAGCAGGCGTCGTGACGGACGTTGCGAGCAAGGGACCGCAGCCGGGGGACGATCGTCCAGTCCTGACCAACCGGCAGGGGCACCCGGTCTACGACAACCAGAACCAGCGGACGGTGGGGTCGCGCGGCCCCGCCACGCTGGAGAACTACCAGTTCCTGGAGAAGATCAGCCACTTCGGCCGGGAGCGGATACCGGAACGGGTCGTGCACGCGCGCGGCACCACCTCGTACGGGTTCTTCGAGTCGTACGGGAAATGGGGCGACGAGCCCATCGGGACCTACACCCGCGCGAAGCTGTTCCAGGGCGGGGGGAAGCGCACCCCCATCGCGCTGCGCTTCTCCACCGTGATCGGCGGGCGGGACTCCTCGGAGACCGCGCGGGACCCGCGCGGATTCGCCATCAAGTTCTACACCGAGGACGGCAACTGGGACCTCGTCGGGAACAACCTGGCGGTGTTCTTCATCCGGGACGCCATCAAGTTCCCCGACGTCATCCACGCCCTCAAGCCGGACCCGGTGACGTTCCGGCAGGAGCCCGCACGGATCTTCGACTTCATGTCGCAGACGCCCGAGTCGATGCACATGCTCGTCAACGTGTTCAGCCCGCGCGGGATCCCGGCCGACTACCGGCACCAGCAGGGGTTCGGCGTGAACACCTACAAGTGGGTCAACGAGGCGGGCGAGACGAAGCTCGTCAAGTACCACTGGATGCCGAAGCAGGGCGTGCGGAGCATGACCGCGGAGGACGCCGCCGCCGTGCAGGCGAACGACCTGGGGCACGCCACGAAGGACCTCCGCGACGCCATCGAGCGCGGCGACTTCCCCGAATGGGAGCTGCTCGTCCAGATGATGGACGACCACGAGCATCCGGAGCTCGACTTCGACCCGCTCGACGACACCAAGGTGTGGCCGGAGAACGAGTTCCCCGCCAAGCCGGTCGGCCGGATCGTCCTCGACCGGACCGTCGACGACAACTTCGCGGAGAACGAGCAGATCTCGTTCGGCACCGGCGTCCTGGTCGACGGGCTCGACTTCTCCGACGACAAGATGCTCGTCGGGCGGACGTTCTCCTACAGCGACACCCAGCGCTACCGGGTCGGGCCGAACTACCTGCAGCTGCCCGTCAACCGCGCCAAGGGCGCCAACGTGCGGACGAACCAGCGCGACGGGCAGATGGCCTACCAGGTGGACGCCGCCGGCGAGAACCCGCACGTCAACTACGAGCCGTCCATCATGGGCGGGCTGCGCGAGGGCGAGTACCCGTCGCACGACGAGCAGGGCCCGGAGATCCGGGGCCGGTTGACGCGCAAGCGCATCGCGCGGACGAACGACTACAAGCAGGCCGGCCAGCGCTACTGCCTCATGGAGGACTGGGAGCGCGACGACCTCGTGCACAATTTCGTGGAGCTCATCTCCCAGTGCACCCGTCCCGTCCAGGAGCGGATGGTGTGGCATTTCCTGCTCGTCGAGGACGACCTCGGGCTGCGCGTCGGCGAGGGCCTCGGCATCTCGCCGGGCGACGTCGAGCACCTGGACCCGCTGCCCGGCCAGGACCTCACCGACGAGGACCGGCAGCGGCTGGCGAACCTCGGCAAGAACGGCCCGCGGGACGTCACCGGCCTGCAGATGACGCACTGCGTCCCGAACGAGAGGGCCGTCCAGAAGAGCTAGTCGCCGCTCAGCAGCGGGTGGAGGCGGCGCGCCACGGCCGGGCGCGCCGCCCGCCGGTGGGCGGCGACGGCCGCGCCGACGATCGCGCTCTCGGCGGTGAAGGCGGTCTCCATGACCGTGATGAACTCCGCCGTCGGCGGGTAGAGGCGGGCCGCGGCGCCGGCGGTCCGCCGGACGAGGACGCGGGCGCCGGTGCGCAGCGCCGACTCCAGGTGCCGGACGTCGTGCCCCGCGCACGCCTCGCTGGCGCCGAGCGCGCGGAACACCGGCAGCACGGCGCGCGGCTCGCGCGCCCCCGAGTAGACCGCGATGGCCTCCTGGACGAGGTTCGAGATCTCGCCGGGGCGCAGATGCGTGTAGGCGGGGACGCGGGCGGCGATCTCGCCGACCATCTCGGCGGAGATCTCGTCGACGCGGTCGGCGAGGAACCGCTGCAGATCGGGCTTCGTCCCTGTCACCGTGCGACCCCCTCGCGACTCGTTCCCAGCTCAGGCTGGGATTGTGGGCCGAGAGCAAAGCAATCCCGCGAGGACGCGGTAGGGGTATGTTACCGGCGCGTAGGCCGGATTCGCTCCTTGATCTCCGAAATGTCCTAAGTGAGGCGGCGGTCCATCGCGGGACGGCGGGTCAGCCGAGGAAGGGGTTGGCCGCCCGGCCCTCGGTGTTCAGCAGGACGATCGTCTCCGCGGCGAGGCCGGGGCGGTGGGCCAGGGCGGCGCGGACTCCGGCCAGCGAGGCGGCGCCGCAGGGGCCCGCGGACACGCCGAGGGCGGCGAGGTCCTCCGCGGCGCGGGCCGTGTCGGCGTCGGACACGGCGACGGCCGCGTCCAGGCCGCGGCGCAGGACGGGCCAGGCCAGGGTGGACGGGGTGGCGCAGTTGAGGCCCGCCATGGCGGTCGAGCCCGTCTCGACGGTCACTAGCTCGTCCCGGTGGAGGCTCGCCAGGACGCATGGCGCGGCGTCCGGTTCCACGGAGAGGACGGCCGGTCTGGCGGAGCCCGACCTGTAGTGGGTCACGGCCGCCTGGGCGAGCGAACCCACGCCGACCGGAACGGCCACCAGGCCCGCCGGGGCGGCGCCGGCCGCGGCCAGCTGCTCGTCGATCTCGGTGAAGAGGGTGGAGTAGCCCTCGACGATCCACTGGGGGACGCGCTCGTAGCCGGGCCATGCGGTGTCCTGCACGAGGAGGGCGCAGGGGTCGGCGGCCGCCGCGTCCGCCGCGAGGCGCACCGCTTCGTCGTACGGGCCCAGGACCTCGGTGAGGCCGGCGCCCTCCGCCTTGATCGCGGCCATGGCGGCGGGGTGCGCCCCGTACGGGACGTAGACGTCGGCCGGCAGGTCCAGGAGGCGGGCCATCGCGGCGACGGCGCGGCCGTGGTTGCCGTCCGTGGCGGTGACCAGCCGGACGGAACCCGCCTCGCGGAGCCGCCGCAGGGGGACGTCCGGCAGGCCGTGCCGCTCGCGGAGCGCCCGGTAGATCCCCCAGGAGGCGCCGAGGATCTTGAAGGCGGGCAGTCCGAGGCGGGACGACTCGTCCTTCACGAAGACGCGCCCGGCGCCCAGTTCGGCGGCCAGCGGCGGCATTTCGGCGAGCGGTGTCGGGGCGTATCCGGGGAGCGCGCGGTGGAAGGCGGGGACGTCGCGGGGCGCGGGCGGGCACGTCCATGCGCGGGCGGCGGCGCGGGCGAACCAGCGGGCGGGGGCGTTGGCCATGGCCGATACGCTTCCGCAGCCGCCTATGGTCGGTCCAGCGAATGTTTTCGAGCGATAATCATCAGTTCAGCCGACGAATGGGACGACCATGCTGGATCTGCACCGGCTCCGCCTGCTGCGCGAGCTGAAGCACCGCGGGACGCTCGCCGCCGTCGCCGAGGCCCTCTCCTACAGCCCGTCGTCGATCTCGCAGCAGCTGTCCGTCCTGGAGCGGGAGGCCGGGGTGCCGCTGCTGGAGCCGGCGGGGCGCCGGGTCCGGCTGACGCCGCAGGCGGAGATCCTCGTCGCGCACACCGAGGCGGTGCTGGAGCGCCTCGAACGCGCGGAGGCCGATCTCGCGGCGTCGCTGGAGGGCATCACCGGGGTGCTGCGGGTCGCCGCGTTCCAGACCGCCGCGCTCGCGCTCGTCCCGGACGCGCTCACCCGGCTGCGCGCCGCGCACCCGCGGCTGCGGATCGAGATCACCCAGCGGGAGCCGGAGAGCGCGCTGCCCGCGCTGCTCGCGCGGGACTTCGACCTCGTGATCACCGAGGAGTACCCGGGGGAGCCGGGGCCGCGCCCCGCCGGGATCGAGTACGCCGAGCTCGGCGAGGACGAGATACGGCTGGCGCTGCCGGGCGACGCGCCGCCGGGCGCCGGCCTGCGCGGTTCGGCGGGAGTCCCGTGGGTCATGGAGCCGGTGGGGACGGCGTCCCGGCAGTGGGCGGTGAGGCTGTGCCGCGCGGCCGGGTTCGAGCCGGACGTGCGGTTCGAGTCCACCGACCTGCTGCTCCACCTGCGGCTGGTGGAGCGCGGCCACGCCGCCGCGCTGCTGCCCGGCCTGGTGTGGGCGGGGCGCCCGCCGACGGTCCCGGTCGTCCGGCTGCCGGAGGAGGACCGGATCCGCCGGCTGTTCACCGCCTCCCGGCGGGGCGGCGGGGAGCATCCGGCCGTGCGCGCGTTCCGGGCGGCGCTCGCGGACGGGATCCGCGGTCCGGAGCCCGCCGGACCGGGGTCGGATAAGCCGCCGTATCAGGGATGACTCGGGCGCGGTTAGGGGTTTTCCCCTATGGCGGTTAATTCACCCGGCGGGCAGAGTCATATCCGGCAGCAGGGGAACGAGGCCCCTCCGCAGGAAGAAGGCACACGATGTCGAACACGCCGACCCTCACCTCGATGACGACCTCCGACCTGGCGGAGATCCTGTTCTGCAGCGGGCTGCAGCAGTCCGACCGCCCCTCCGCCGAGCGGGTCCGCGCGGCGATCGCCGACCGGATCGGCGCCTGCGGCGGGGACCGCACCGTCTGCCTCGCGCTCGTCGCGCAGGAGGCGGGCGACCACCCCGAGATCTACAGCACCCGGATGCGCTGGGCGCTCAGCACCGTGTCCGAGGCGTACCCGGAACTGGCCACCGCCGCCTGACACTCCGACAGGGAGATCTTTCGATGCGTTCACCGTTCACCGACCGGCGCGAGGACATCCTTCCCCGCACCCTCCGCGACCTGCTCGCCGTAGACCCGGCACCGGCGTCGAAGGAGCGGCGGCGCCGCCGACAACGCAGGATCAGGACCGCGCGGCGGGCCCCGTGACGGCCGGCGGAGCACGCGATCGGCTCCGCCCGCGAATATGCTGGCGCCCGTGAGCGAAGAGCCGACGGAGGGCGAAGAGCCGGCGGAGGACCGTCCCGGCGGCGGTGGCCGCGAGTACCGCATCGGCGAGCTCGCCTCGGCGGCCGGCGTCCCCGTCCGGACGCTGCGCTACTACCAGGAGCGCAAGCTGCTGCCGCCGCCCCGCCGCGAGGGGCGCATCGGCCTCTACTCCGAGGACCACCTCGCCCGCCTCCGCATGATCGGGAACCTGCTCGAACGCGGGCACACCCTGGAGGGCATCCGGGAACTGCTGGCGGCGTGGGAGCAGGGCCGCGACATCGAGGCCGTCCTCGGCGTGGAGAAGGCCGTGACGGCGCCGTGGTCGAACGAGGTCCCCGTCACGATGACGCTGGACGAGCTGGCGGCGCTGTTCCCCGGCGAGGTCGGCCCGGACGCGGTCGAGCGGGCCGTCGCGCTCGGCCACATCGAGGTCGACGGAGACCGCGTCACCCACTGGAGCCGCCGCCAGCTCGAGGCGACCGTGACGCTCGTCCGCGCCGGGGTGCCGCTCGACGCGGTGCTGTCGGCCGGGCAGGAGCTCCAGCGCAGCATGGACGACCTCGCCGCCATGTTCGTCCGGCTGATCACCACGCACGTCGTGAAGAGCATCGAGGACCACGACCTCGCCGAGCTGACCGACACGCTCGCCCGGCTGCGGCCCGGCGCGCAGGTCACGGTCGAGGCGGGGTTCGCGCGCGCCATGGACCGCCAGGTCCGCGCCGCGATCGACCAGCTGCTGGGCCGCCTCACCACCTCCTGAGGTCGGGATACTGGGGGCATGGTCGACGACGAGCGCTGGAAGGCGCGTTTCCGGGCCGCCCGGATGAGCCTGCCCCGATGGGCGCGTGACGCCCCGCACCGCAGCATCTACCGGTCGAACGCGACCGGGACGTGGGAGATCTACGCGTGGGACCGGGAGACCGGTGCGCAGCGGCAGATGACCGATCGCCCCAACGGAACGTGGATGGGCGCCATCGACCCGTCCGGCGAATGGGTGTGGTGGTTCGCGGACACCGACGGAGACGAGTTCGGCGTCTGGAACCGCGTCCCGTTCGAGGGGACGCAGAGCGAGCCCGCCGTTCCCGGGCTGGAGCCGTCCTATCCCTCGGGGCTGTCCCTGGGCCGCAGCGGGCTCGCCGTCGTCGGGCGGACGACCGAGCAGGGCAACACCATCCACCTGTGCCGCCCGGGGGCGGAGCCAGAGGTGCTCTACCACCACGCGGAGGACGCCCACGTCGCCGCCCTCTCGCGCGACGAGACCCTCATCGCGATCGGCCACAGCGAGCACGGCGACAGCCGGCACATGGCGCTGCGCGTGCTCCGCCCGGACGGGTCCACGGTCGCCGACCTGTGGGACGGCCCCGGCAAGGGCGTCTACGGCGCCGGGTTCTCCCCGGTCGACGGCGATCCGCGGCTGCTGGTCGACCATGAGCGGCGCGGCCGGGACGAGATGCTCATCTGGGATCCGGTCGCCGGGACCGAGCGCGAGAT
The DNA here is from genome assembly GCF_044508335.1 of Actinomadura sp. NCBI lineage: Bacteria > Bacillati > Actinomycetota > Actinomycetes > Streptosporangiales > Thermomonosporaceae > Actinomadura > Actinomadura sp. The sequence goes on along the minus strand of NZ_JBIQHY010000013.1, from coordinate 41,273 downwards.
CGTCCTCGACCTGCCCGGAGAGATCGGCGCCGGCTGGTACCCGGACGGGACGGCCCTGCTGGTCTCCCACTCGCACGAGGCGCGCGACGAGCTGTACCGGTACGACCTCGGCTCCGGGCGGCTCACCAGGATCGACACGCCGCGCGGGGTGATCGGCGGCGCCGACGTCCGCCCGGACGGCACGGTCGAGTTCTCCTGGTCGTCGGCGGCCGAGCCGCCGGTGATCCGCTCCACGTCCGGCGAGGTCGTCCTCACCCCGCCGGGGCCCGCGGCGCCGCCGTCCGTCCCCGTGGAGGACGTGTGGGTGGACGGCCCCGGCGGCCGCATCCACGCGCTGGTCAGCAAGCCGGACGGAGACCGGCCCTACCCGGCCGTCTTCGACGTCCACGGCGGCCCCACGGCGCAGGACGACGACTCGTTCTCGCCGGCGGCCGCCGCGTGGGTCGACCACGGGTTCGCGGTCGTCCGCGTCAACTACCGCGGCTCCACCGGCTACGGCTCGCAGTGGCGGGACGCCATCGAGGGCCGCGTCGGGCTCACCGAGCTGGAGGACATCACGGCGGTCCGCGACTGGGCCGTCGAGTCGGGCCTCGCCGACCCGGACCGGCTCGTGCTCACGGGCGGCTCGTGGGGCGGCTTCCTCACCCTGCTCGGCATCGGCACGCGGCCGGACGACTGGAGCGTCGCCGTCGCCGCCGTTCCCGTCGCCGACTACGTCGCCGCGTACGAGGACGAGATGGAGGGCCTCCAGGCGTTCGACCGCTCGCTGTTCGGCGGCTCGCCCGACGAGGTCCCGGACCGCTACCGCGAGTCGTCCCCGATCACCTACGTCTCGCGGGTGCGGGCGCCCGTGCTGATCCTGGCCGGGGAGAACGACCCGCGCTGCCCCATCCGGCAGATCGAGAACTACCTCGGCCGGCTCGCCGAGCTGGGCCTTCCGCACGAGGTGTACCGGTACGACGCGGGCCACGGCTCCCTCGTCGTCGAGGAGCGGATCGCGCAGATGGCCGCGGAGATGAACTTCGCCCGCAAACATCTCGGCATGTCGTGATCTTTCCGGGGGACGGGCGGGACGGCCGCCCGCCCCCCGGTTTACAAGATCGGACCTCGGGCATGCACGGACCGGCCGCTGATCATGACGGCGCGGCCCACCCCCCGGTAATCGAAGATCACCGATGGGGGGAGCACGATGACACGCCCGCGGCACGCCCACGCGCACGTCCGGCACGCCTTCGCCGACCGAATACCGGGCCGGCGCCGCCCGGCCCGCCGCCTCACGGCGCTGGCGATGTCCCTGACCGTCGCCGCCACGACCCTCACCCCCGCCCCGGTACTCGCCGCCCCGCCCGCGCGCGGGGCCGTCCCCGACACGGCCGGGTCGAGCACACCGGCCCCGGACGAGATCTCGTCCGAGCCGAGCGGCGCACCGTCGCCGAAGACGCCGCCGGCTCCTCGTCCGGCATCGCCCAGCCCGTCGCCCGGCGGCACCCCCACTCGCGACGCCCTTCTGACCCCCGGCACGCCCGCACAGCAGGAAGGCACGCCGTCACCCGCTCCGCCGGATACCGGCGACGCGACGCTGACGTCGGCGCAGGACGTCCCGGAGAAGGGCTCCCTGCCCGAGTTGCCCGAGTCGCTGCGGCTGGAGCAGCGGTTCGCCGAGTACGTGCTGCGCGGCAACGGCATCCGGTGGCGTTCGACCGGGGGCTGCTCCGACCGGACGATCCGCACCTGCACCTCGTTCGAGGGCGTCCGCTGGGGGACGGTCAAGGGCCTGATCGGCTTCGCGAAGTCGAGCGGCTGCAAGGTCACCGTCACCGGCGGCACCGAGCGCGGCCACGCGCCCGGCACCTACAGCCACGCGAACGGCTACAAGCTCGACATCGCGCCAAGCCGGTGCGTAGACCGGGCGATCAAGCGCTACCCGGCCGCGGGCACGCGCGGCGACGGCGCCCGCCTCCACCGCGCACCGGACGGCACGGTGTTCGCCCGCGAGAAGGACCACTGGGACATCACCTTCCGCTGACCCCCGCGGCCGCCGGCCGGGCGGCGGTCAGCCGCGGACCTCGCGGATGATGCCGACCAGCTCGCGCGTCACCGACTTGAAGCCGGGCAGGCGGGACATCGACACCATGCGGTCGACGAGCGGGACCGTCCGCTCGACGAGGAGGTACGTCTTGCGGCAGCCGGGCGAGCTGTCGTGCACCCAGTACAGGACGATGCCCATCGAGTAGATCCACAGCAGCTCGGGCAGCTCCGCGCGGAACTCCTTGTCGATCTTCAGGTCGGAGCCTTCGACGACCTCGCGGTAGATCGCGACCGCCGACTCGCGGGCCGGGCCGGACTCGGCGCTGAACGGGTTGAGCGGGCTGGTCGGCTCGGCGGCGAACTTGAAGAACTTCCCGGCGAACTCGTGGTACGGGACCATCGTGTCGACGCGGGCCCGCAGCACGCCGAGCAGCCGGGGCGCGAACCCCGTCTCGGTGTCGAGGACGGCCCGGCAGGCGGCGACGTGCTCCTCCTGCAGCTCGTCGTAGTACGCCTGGATCAGCTCTTCCTTGGACCCGAAGTAGTAGTAGGCGTTGCCGACCGAGACGCCCGCCTCCTTGGCGATCGCCCGCATCGTCGTCGCCTCGTATCCGCGCTCCCGGAACAGGCGCAGCGCCGTCTCGACGATCACGGCCCGCGTCTGCTCGGACTTCACGGCCTTCGTCTCGGTCACGCATGCCACCCTAAAGCCCGCGCGCGGCGTCCCGCTCATGCCGCGGGCCCGGCCGCCGCGGCGCGGCCGCGTCCCGGCCGGGACGGCGGCGCGGGCGGCCGGGCGGGACGCGGGCTCAGCCGGCCTGCTCGGCGGCGATCAGCTCGGCCGTCTGCGCGGTGTTGAGCGCGGAGCCCTTGCGCAGGTTGTCCCCGGACAGGAACAGGTCGAGGGCCCGCGGGTCGTCGAGCGAGCGCCGGACGCGGCCCGCCCACGTGGGGTCGGTGCCGGCGACGTCCGCGGGCGTCGGGAACTCGTGCGTTCCCGGGCTGTCGCACAGGACCACGCCGGGCGAGCGGGCGAGGACCTCCTGCGCCTCCCGCTGGTCGGTGCGCTCCTCGAACACGGCGTGCACGGCCATCGAATGCCCGGTGACCACGGGGACGCGGACGCAGGTCGCCGCGACCTTCAGCCCGGGGAGGCCCAGGACGCGGCGGGTCTCGTCGCGCAGGCCGATCTCGTCGGAGGTCCAGCCGCCGTGCTCGTGCGTCCCCGTCCACGGGACGACGTTCAGCGCGAGCGGCGCCGGGAACGGCCCGAGGTCGCCGACGGCGCCGCGGACGTCGCCGGCGCGGTTGCCGAGCGCCCGGTCGCCGCCGACCTTCTCCAGCTGCGCGTGCAGGGTGTCGACGCCGCGCCGGCCCTCACCGGACGCCGCCTGGTAGGACGCGACCACCAGCTCCCGCAGCCCGTACCGCGCGTGCAGCGCGCCGATCGCCACGATCATCGACAGCGTCGCGCACCCGGGGCCCGCGACGATGCCCCTCGGCCGGTCCCGCACCCGCTCGGGGTTCACCTCGGGGACGACGAGCGGGACGTCGCGGAAGGCCCGGAACGCCCGCGACCCGTCGACCGCCACGGCGCCGTGCCGGACCGCGACCGGCGCCCATTCGGCGGCCACCCCGGCCGGGACGGCGAACACCGCGATGTCGACGCCCTCGAAGACCTCCGGGGCGAGCGCCCGCACCTCCTCCCGCCGGCCGCGCACCCGGAGGCTCCGCCCCGCGGAGCGGCGCGAGCCGATCAGGCGGATCTCCCCGTACACGTTGCGGCGGGTGGACAGCAGGTCGAGCAGCACGGCCCCGACCGCTCCGGTCGCACCGACGACGGCGAGGGTCGGCGATTCGGAGGCGGAACCCATCGTCGCACGCACATTTTCAGAACTACCGCCGTCCCCGCGCGGTTCCCGAAACCCCCCCATCACCCGCGAACACCCACATACCGGCACCCGCGCGGCGGGCGGGCCGGACGCGAAGGGCCGCGCATAGACCGCGCACGAAGGGCCGCGCATGAAAGACCGCGCCGATGCGAAGGGCCGCGCCGCGCCCGGCGGGTCGCCGGGGCGGCGCGGCCCGCGCGGAGGGTCAGCGGCCGGTGCCGCCGTAGACGACGGCCTCGACCTGCTCGGCGTCGAGGTCGAAGGCGTGGTGCGCGGCGGCGACCGCGGTGTCGATGTCGTCCTGGGCGACGACGACCGAGATCCGGATCTCCGAGGTGGAGATCATCTCGATGTTCACCCCGGCGTCGGCGATCGCGCTGAACAGCTTGGCGGTGACGCCCGGGTGGGAGCGCATCCCGGCGCCGATCAGCGACACCTTGCCGATCCGGTCGTCGTAGCGCAGCGACTCGAAGCCGATGCGGTCCTTCAGCTTGTTCAGCGCGGTCAGCGCGCTCTGCCCGTCGGTGGCCGGCAGCGTGAACGAGATGTCGGTCCGCCCGGTGGACGCCGCCGACACGTTCTGCACGATCATGTCGATGTTGATCTCGGCCTCGGACAGCACCGAGAAGATCGCGGCGGCCTCACCGACCTTGTCGGGCACCCCGACCACGGTGATCTTGGCTTCGCTCCGGTCGTGCGCGACACCGGAGATGATCGCCTGCTCCATGTCCTGTCCTTCGATCTCGCTGCTGTCGACGACCCACGTGCCCTCCTTCTGACTGAACGAGGACCGCACATGGATCGGGATGTTGTAGCGGCGCGCGTACTCCACGCAGCGCAGGTGCAGGATCTTCGCGCCGCTCGCCGCCATCTCCAGCATCTCCTCGTAGGAGATCTTCGGGATCTTGCGGGCGGCGGGCACGATGCGCGGGTCGGCGGTGAAGACGCCGTCGACGTCGGAGTAGATCTCGCAGACGTCGGCGTCCAGCGCGGCGGCGAGCGCGACCGCGGTCGTGTCGGAGCCGCCGCGGCCGAGCGTGGTGATGTCCTTGGTGCCCTGCGAGACGCCCTGGAAGCCGGCCACGATGCAGATCGAGCCCTCGTCCAGCGCGGTCCTTATCCGGCCCGGCGTCACGTCGATGATCTTGGCTTTCCCGTGCGATCCGTCGGTGATCACACCCGCCTGGGAGCCGGTGAACGAGCGGGCCTCGTGGCCCAGGTTGGCGATGGCCATGGCCAGCAGCGCCATGGAGATGCGCTCACCCGCGGTGAGCAGCATGTCCAGCTCGCGGCCCGGTGGCAGGGGGCTGACCTGCTTGGCCATGTCGATGAGATCATCCGTCGTGTCGCCCATCGCGGACACGACGACGACCACGTCGTTGCCCGCCTTCTTCGTTGCGACGATGCGCTGGGCGACCCGCTTGACGCCGTCGGCGTCGGCGACGGAGGAGCCACCGTACTTCTGCACGACAAGAGCCACGAGTGGGCGCTCCTCGGATCGGGGTCAGGCGTTCCGGACGACGAGTCTACAGAGGCCGCGCCACTGGATTACGACCAGGTAAAGCTACCGCGCCGTCCGCTCCGGCCCGCCGGTCCGCGCCCGGAGGCCGGCCGGCCGGGATCGTCGCCGGCGAAGAGACGGCCGAGTGAGGCCGGGGTGAAGGCCGGGGTGAAGGCCGCCCTGGCGGGCAGGCCCTCCTGACGCGGCACCGACCCGGCGTCCGTGGACGTTTCCGTGGTGAGCACGGAGGCGGCCCGGACGCCGGCCGGGGGAGGCTGTGACCACGGCGATCGGCCCGGCGGGACGGTCCGGGCCGATCATGGACGACGACCACGGGAGTGACCATGGCGGACAAGAGCGGCACGTACGAGGGGTTCACGGCCGAGGAGCGGGCCGCGATGAAGGAGCACGCCCAGGAGCGGAAGAAGGCGGCGCGCCGCGCCTCGCAGGCCGAGAAGGCGGCGGAGGCCGCGCGGGACGTGGTCGCGAAGATCGCCGAGATGGAGGGCTCGGACCGGGTCATGGCCGAGCGCGTCCACGAGATCGTCACCGTGAACGCCCCGGCCCTCGCGCCGCGGCTCTGGTACGGGATGCCCGCCTACGCGCTGGACGGCAAGGTCGTCTGCTTCTTCCAGAGCGCGGCGAAGTTCAAGGCGCGGTACGCCACGCTCGGGTTCAACGACGCGGCGAAGCTGGACGACGGCCCGATGTGGGCGACCGCGTTCGCCCTGACCGAGGTGACGCCCGAGGTGGAGAAGCGCATCGCCGAGCTGGTGAAGCGGGCGGTGGGCTGACCGCGGGCGCTACCGGGCGGGCGCGAGCCCGAGCCGGGCGAGGGCGGCCCGCCCGGCGGCGGCGTGCTCGCCGCCGGCGAGGACCAGCGTGCGCGCCGCCTGGTAGCGGCAGCCGGCCGCGTCGAACGCGGCGGCGGTGCCGAGCAGCCGCGGCAGGTCGCCGTCGAGCAGCGCCTCCGCCCGGTCGACCTGTGCGGAGGCGACCGGGTTGCCGGCGACCCGGGCGCGGGCGGCGGCGATGCGGTCGCGGGCGTCGGGGCGCCCGGCGAGCACCGCCGTCTCCGCGCGCAGCGCCGTGTACCAGTGCAGCCAGACCCAGCAGACCCACTTCCACACCCGGTCCGGCGGCGGGGCGACGCGCTCCAGCGCCGCGTCCGCGTCGCCGCGGTGGAGCAGGACCATGGCGTCGAAGACCGCGCCGTAGCCGAGGCGGTGGTCCGCTTCCGGGCCGGACTCGCCGACGATCGCGAGCCAGTCCGCGCGGGCCTCGTCGTCGCCGCGCAACCCGTGGATCATCGCGACGGACGCGGCGGCCGGGCCGGACGACCGCGACCGCAGGCGCCCGCTGTGCTCCCACGCGTCCAGGAACCGCACGCTGGTGGCGAGCACCTCTTCGGCGCGGCCGCTGAACGCGTCCGCGATGAGCAGCCAGGACGTGGCGTGGTGGCCGGCCTCGGCGAGCAGCGGATGGCCGGCGAGCCGCCCGCCCCACCGGCGAGCCTCCGGCAGCTCGCCCACGCCGACGGCGGTTCCGGCGGCCATGGCGAGGGCGTCCATCAGTTCGTGCGTGCGGGCGGGGGTGCGCGGCCCGGCGGACAGCAGTTCGAGGCGGCGCCGCGCGGCGGCCGCGGCGGCGAAGCCGTCGCCGGCCCAGCTCTGCGCGCCGGACAGCGCGTCCAGCGCGGCCGACTCCGCCTCCGGGTCGCCGGCGCGCCGGGCGGCTTCGACCGCGCGCCGGGCGGCTTCGACGGTCTCCTGCGCGGGGTTGTCCGGGTCGCCCTGGACGGCGCCGAACGCGTCCGCGACCACCGCCGCCTCGGCGAGCGCGACCGCCGCCTCGGCGGCGGGGGCGCCGCCGGCCAGCTTCCGGGCCTCCGCCAGCATGGCGGTCACCTCGTCCACCGGCGGGGTCTGCGCGAACGAGCTGGAGAAGCGGTACGCGACGGTCGCCGCGAACGCCAGGTCGCGGCCGGCGCCGGCGGTGTCCCCGGCCCGGCGGGCGGCCTCCGCGGCGGCGCGGAGCAGGCGGAACATGTCGCCGTCGAGGCTGCGGCACCCGGCCACGGCGGCCGCCTGCCGCAGCGCCTCGGGGGCGGCGGACGCGTCGGCGAGCCCGGCCGCCTGCTCGAACCGCTGCTGCGCCTCGCCGAGCAGGTTGCGGGCGAAGGCCAGCTCCGCCATGGCCGAGGCGAGCCGGTGCGCGTCCGCGCGGTGCTCCGGCTGCTCGGCGGCCCAGGCGAGGGCGGCCCGCATGTCCTCGGCGACGGCGTCGAAACGGGCCCGCCAGTCCGCGCCTTCGGCGCCGGTGAGGGCGGCGGCGCCGGCCAGGCACCAGCCGAGGTGCCGGGACCGGACGCCGGCCAGTTCTCCGGCGCCGGCGAGCCGCTCCGTCCCGTACTGGCGGATGGTCTCCAGCGCGTGGTACCGGGTGCCGGTCTCGGACGGCGTCACGGCGAGCAGGCTCTGCTCGGCGAGCCCGCCGAGCCCGTCGACGACCGCGGCGGGGTCGAGCGGCGCGAACCCGGCGACCTCGGCGGCCGCCTCCGCGGTGAACGGCGCGACGAACACCGAGGTGCGGCGCAGCAGCGCCTGCTCGTGCGGCTCCAGCAGGTCGTGGCTCCAGTCCAGCACGGCCCGCACGGAGCGGTGCCGGTCGTCGGCGCGGGGCCCGCCGGTGAGGATGCGCAGCTGGTCGGAGAGGCCGGCGGTGAGGCCGTCCAGCCCGAGCGTGGACCACCGCGCCGCCGCCAGCTCGATCGCCAGCGCCATCCCGCCGAGCCGCTCGCAGACGGCGACGACGCCCTCGCTCACCGCCGGGCCGAGCGGCCGCCCGACCGCCGCCGCCCGGTCCATGAACAGGGCCACCGCCTCCGACTCCTCCCCGCCCTCCCGGGACAGCGGCGGGACGGGGAAGATCCGCTCGAACGGCACCAGCAGCCGCGCCCGGCTCGTGACCAGCACCCGGAGCCGCGGGCAGGCCGCCAGCAGCCGCTCCAGGAACGGCGCCACCCCGTCGCGGACGTGCTCGCAGTTGTCCAGGACGAGCAGCGCCCGGCGGTCCGCGAGCGCGGCCGGCACCGCGTCGTCGATGCCGCGCCCGGGCTGCTCGCCCACGCCGGCGGCCGCCGCGACGGCCGCGCCCACCCGCCCCGGTTCGGTGACGGGGACGAGGTCGACGAACCAGACGCCGTCCGCGAAGTCGCGGGCCACGTCCTCCGCGACCGCGAGCGCCAGCCGCGTCTTGCCCACCCCGCCCGGCCCGGACACGGTCACCAGCCGGTGCTCCCGCACCGCGGCGGCCAGCTCCCGGCGCTCCCGCGCCCGGCCGATGAACGCCGTCAACGGCGCCGGCAGCGCGGGGGCCGCCGGCTCGGCGCGGGCGGACTCGGCCGCGTGCCGGGCGAGCGCCCGCCGGTCCGGCAACTGCAGCTTGCGCAGCAGCGAGGACACGTGCGACTCGACGGTGCGGACGGAGATGACGAGGCGCGCGGCGATCTCCGCGTTGCTGAGGTGCTCGCCGACCAGCGCGAGCACTTCGGCTTCCCGGGCGGAGATCTCTGAGCTGGACACCGACTCATTATCCGTAGCGGTCTCCGTGCCCGGCACGGAGGCGGCCCGCCCGCCGGCCGGGACACGCTGGGACGGCGGCGATCAGCCGCATCGGCCCAGCCATCAAGGAGTGACCATGACCGGTCCCGCCGAGCCGCGCCCCCGGGCGCGGCGCCGCCGCGACACCGAGCACCGTCTCGCCCACGACGTCGACGTCTGGGTGGCCAGCGCGTCGCCGGACGGCGCGCCGTACCTGGTGCCGCTGTCCTTCGACTGGGACGGCGAGGCCCTCCTCGCCGCCACCCCGGCGGACAGCCCGACCGGCCGGAACCTGGCCGCCACCCGGACCGCCCGGCTCGCGCTCGGCGGCACCCGCGACGTGTGCATGATCGACGGCGACGTCGAGGTCGTCGAGCCGGCCGCGCTGCCGCGGGAACGGGCCGACCTGTTCGCCGAGCGCACCGGCTTCGACCCCCGCACGCTCGACGCGCCGTACCGCTGGTTCCGCATCACTCCGCGCCGGATCCAGGCATGGCGCGAGGTGAACGAGATCCCCGGCCGGGACCTGATGCGCGACGGCCGGTGGCTCGTCTGACGCCCCCGGATCACCACAAAATGTGATTCACTCCTCACCATCCCGAACACTTGAGCCGAAACGCTCGTCCTAATGCTTCGACAGCGTTGAGATTCGCACCCCCGAAGAGGAGCACCATGGCCGATTCCGTCAAGCTGCAGGTGACCGGTACCCCCGATCAGGTCCGCCCGTTCCTGGAGCAGGTGCTCCAGGCCGAGGGGTTCCGCTTCACCTGGGAGAACCCCGGCGACTGCATCATCGAGAAGGGCAGCCGCACCAAGGCGCTCCTCCTCGGGGCGTTCGCCACGCACTACAAGTACCGCATCCTGCTGCACCCGCAGCAGGACGGCACCCTCATCGTCGACGCCGGCCTGGCCACCACCGGCCTGTCCGGCGGCGCCATCGGCGTCGCCAAGGTCCGCAAGAAGCTGGACGAGGTCGGCCGCGTCCTGAGCGACGCCTTCCAGAACGCCGGCACCCTGCTGAGCCGCGTGGCCTGACCTGTCCCGCGGCCCGACGAACCGGACGGGGCCGCCGCTCACCGAACCTCCGCGGCGCGGCGCGCGCGGCCTCTTCCGGACGGCTCACCCGGCACACGGATCGTCTCAGCGGACCACCTGAAAGCGGGGCAAAGCGTCTACGTATCGGCAGGGGTCGGCGGGGTGCCGCGGTTCGTCTCGTCCACCGGTGATCCGTTGCGTCCGCGACCCCGCCATGGCGCGGTGCGCCGCGGGGCCGGAGCTGATGGGAGAGCTGATGGGCGCGTTCGACGAGCTGCCGAGGGTCCGCCGGGGGCCGCTGCATTCGCTGTACGCGGCGCTGCGGCGCCGGGCCCCGCAGGTGTCCGCGGCGCGTCCGGAGGACGACGTGCTGCACGTCGCGTACCGGGGGCGGACGGCCCAGGTCGTCTGGGACGACGACCTCGGCGTGTTCGCGTGGGCCTCCGCGGACGGCGGGCGGATCGGCCCGGACGTCGACAAGGCCACCGAGGCGGTCGCCTCGGCGCTGGAGGCGCCGGTCAGCCCCGCCACATGCGGTTAGACCGTCGCGCGTGCGGCTACGCCGTCGCGGGTCCGCTTAGGCCGTGGCGACTTCCGCGGCCGCCTCCGTGGCGGCTTCGGGGGCGACGTCCAGGCGGGCGTTCGCGACGAAGGCGTGCAGGGCGCGCAGCGCGGCGCCGGCGTGGTTGCCCCAGTGGTTGAAGTAGGAGTACTGCCACCACCAGAGTGCCTCCAGGGGGCGGCCCTGGTTGTAGTGGCGGAGCCCGTGCACGAGGTCGCTGGCGACGTCGACGAGGTCGTCCGACAGGCGGTACGCCGTGGGCTCGGTGTCCTTGTACGGGTCGAAGACCTCGACGTACTCGTCCAGGGCGACGAGCCGCTCGGACAGGCCCTGCCGCACGGAGTCGAGGTCGGGGTCGTCGCCGACCTCCGGCTCCCAGTTGTCCGGGAGGATGACGTCGGCGCTGGCGCCGAGCTGCGCGCCGGCCAGGATGACCTGCGACACTTCGAGGAGGAGCAGCGGGATCGTGTGCGTCCCGCCGTCGCCGCGGGCGACCGCCTCCAGTCCGTCCAGGTAGTTGTCGACGTGGCACGCCACGCGCTCGGCGAGGGCGTTCCAGTCCTGCGGGCTGTTGGTGTCAGACATCGAGCAGCCTCCGTCCTTCGAATGCGCGGCCCAGCGTCACCTCGTCTGCGTACTCGAGGTCGCCACCCACCGGCAGGCCGCTGGCCAGACGGGTGACGGTGATGCCCATGGGCTTGACGAGCCGGGCGAGGTACGTCGCGGTCGCCTCGCCCTCCAGGTTGGGGTCGGTGGCGAGGATCAGCTCGGTGACCGTCCCGTCCGCGAGCCGCCGCATCAGCTCGCGGATGCGCAGGTCGTCCGGGCCGACGCCCTCGATCGGGCTGATCGCGCCGCCGAGGACGTGGTAGGTGCCGCGGAACTCGCGGGTCTTCTCGATCGCGACGACGTCCTTGGACTCCTCCACGACGCAGATGACGTGGGGGTCGCGGCGGGCGTCCCGGCAGATCCGGCACTCCTCTTCCTCGGCGACGTTCCCGCACGTCTTGCAGAAGCGGACCTTGTCCTTGACCTCCTTGAGCGCCTTGGCGAGCCGTTCGACGTCGGCCGGGTCGGCGGCGAGCAGGTGGAAGGCGATCCGCTGCGCGCTCTTGGGGCCGACGCCGGGCAGCCTGCCCAGCTCGTCGATGAGGTTCTGGACCACCCCTTCGTACAACGGACCCCTCCTTTCCCAGATCGTCCGCGCTCAGGCGCCCTGGCCGCCGCCGAGGCCGGGGAAGCCGCCGGGCAGGTCGCCGCCGCCCGGCAGCCCGCCGAGGCCCTGGGCGAGCGGCCCCATCTTCTCCTGCTGCAGTTCCTGCGCCTCGCGGGCGGCGTCCCGGATCGCGGCGAGGACGAGGTCGGCGATGGTCTCCGCCGTGTCGGCCGGATCGCCGGGGTCGATCGCCTCCGGGTCGATCGACAGGCCGACCACCTCGCCCTGCCCGTTGACCGTCGCGGTGACGAGCCCGCCGCCGGCGGTGCCCTTCACCTCGGCCTCCGCGAGCTCGCGCTGCGCGTTGAAGAGCTGCTCCTGCATGGCCTGCGCCTGCTGCAGCAGCTCCTGCATGTTGAGCTGACCACCGGGTTCCACGGTGCACTCCCTCTTCCGGCCCCCGAGGGCCTGCTCTCTGGCGCTCCGCCAGCCGCCGGACGTCGTCCCCCGAGACTACGGGTTCGCGCCATGATGCGGTAAGTACGCCGGTCATGATCTTGGCGGGCGCGGCGCCGCGCGCGGCCCGGGTCGAACAGCGGGGTCCGCACCCGTTTCCTGGGTAGATCGTGATCGATGAGTGATTTCTTCGCCGGGGATCCCCGCGGCAACCGCGAGCGGATGCTCGCCGGTGACCTGTACATCGCCGACGACCCGGAGCTGGAGGCGGCGTCCAAGCGCGCCATCGCCCTGGCCCATCGATACGGGGAGGTCTACGTCACCGACCAGGACGCCGCCCGCGCCGTCCTGGAGGAGCTGCTCGGGTCGATCGCTCCGGACGCCCATATCCGTCCGCCGCTGTACGTCGACTACGGCACCCACATCACCGTCGGGCCGGGCACGTTCGCCAACTACGGGCTCACCGCCCTGGACGCGGCGCCCATCACGATCGGCGCCGACGTGCAGATCGGCCCTCATGTGCAGCTGCTCACGCCGACGCACCCACTCGACCCCGGGCAGCGCCGCGCGAAGCTGGAGGCCGCCGAACCGATCGTGATCGGCGACAACGTCTGGCTGGGCGGCGGCGCCATCGTGCTCCCCGGCGTGACAATCGGCGCCAACAGCGTCATCGGCGCCGGCTCGGTCGTGACGAAGGACGTCCCGCCGGACGTGGTCGCCGTGGGCAACCCGGCCAAGGTGATCCGCTCCCTGTGAACGGCCGCGGCCGGGGCTACTGCGGGTTCGAGTTGTCGATCTCGCGGATGATCTGGCCGCCGAGTTCGCGCTGGATGAGGGCCATGCCGCTCATCTCGGCCTCGGTGCCGTCGGCGTCCGCGTCGCCTTCGGGGTCGACCTCGTCGCTTTCGTCCACCGGCGCGGGTTCGGGGGGCGGCGGAGGCTCGTCCGGCGGCGGAGCCATCGGACCCGGGTCCGCCTGGCGCGCCGGGCCCCCGCCGCTCGCGGGACGCGGGACGGGGTTCGCGGGCCGGGACTGCTGGGAGACGGGCCGCTGCGCCTGCGCCTCCGGCGCGCCGCCGAAGCCGCCCGGCGCGGCGCCGCCCGACCCGAAGCCGGACGACTGCGCGGAGCCGAAGCCGCCGCCGTTCCCGCCGGCCGCTCGCCCGCCGCCTCCGGAGCCCTGACCCGGGGGACGTCCGCCCATGGCGCCGCCTCCGCCGCCGACGACGGTCTCGATGCGCCAGTCGACCCCCATGCGCTCTTTGAAGACCTCGCGGAGGACGGCGTCACGTCCGCCGTTGACGAAGCCGAGGCGACGCCCCTCCGCGTCGAAGCCCAGCGTCAGGACCTTGCCGTCCAGCGACACCGGCTGCACCCCGGACATGATGGTCATCCAGGTGGCGCGGCTCTTCTGCTTGACCGCCTCGACGACGTCCGGCCACAGCCGCTGGACGGCCCCGAAATCCACACCCCCGCCGGCACCCTGCTGCCCGGCGGCCTCAGCCGGACCCGCGGCGGGCGCCGGCTGCGCGGCACGTCCCGACGAACTGGCGCGGGGTGTGCTGCGGGTGTTATCCGCAGGACGCTCCTTTGGCGGCGCTGCTGGAGGGCGGGGGTTGTCGCTGGTAGCGGCGTCGCCCTCCGGGGAGGGCGGGGAGTGATCTTCATGCGGCTGAACGGCGCTGCTGACGGCTTGGGTCATGCCCGGGCCGGGCTGGGCGCCCGCGAGGCCGCCCTCGGCCGCTCGGCGCTCCAGGCGGTCCAGGCGGGCGAACATCGACGCCTCGTCCTCGTAGGCCGCGGGCAGCAGGATGCGGGCGCAGATCAGTTCCAGCAGCAGCCGCGGGGACGTGGCGCCGCGCATCTCGGTGAGGCCGGTGTGCAGCAGGTCGGCGGCGCGCGTCAGCTCGCCCGGCCCCATCGAGGACGCCTGGCGCCGCATCGCGTCCAGCTCGTCCGGCGGAACGTTCAGCAGCCCCGTCCCGCCCGCCTCGGGGACGTTCGACAGGATCACCAGGTCCCGGACGCGCTCCAGCAGGTCGGCGGTGAACCGGCGCGGGTCCTGGCCGCTCTCGATCACCCGGTCGACGGCGGCGAAGACGGCGGCGCCGTCGCGGGCGGCGAACGCGGTGATGATCTCGTCCAGCAGCGCGGAGTCGGTGTAGCCGAGCAGCGACACGGCCCGCGCGTACGTGATGCCCTTCTCGTCGGACCCGGCGAGCAGCTGGTCGAGGATCGAGAGCGTGTCGCGGGCGGAGCCGGCGCCGGCGCGCACCGCCAGCGGCAGCGCGGACGCCTCGTAGGGGACGTTCTCGGCCCGCAGGATCTCCTCGACGAGCTCCTGCAGCACGCCGGGCGGGATCAGCCGGAACGGGTAGTGGTGGGTCCGGGACCGGATCGTCCCGATGACCTTGTCCGGCTCGGTGGTCGCGAACACGAACTTCAGGTGCGGCGGCGGCTCCTCGACGAGCTTCAGCAGCGCGTTGAAGCCCTCGCGGGTGACCATGTGCGCCTCGTCGATGATGTACACCTTGAAGCGCGCGGAGACCGGGGCGAAGAAGGCGCGTTCCCGCAGGTCGCGGGCGTCGTCGACCCCGCCGTGGGACGCGGCGTCTATCTCGATCACGTCGATGTGGCCCGTCCCGGCCGGCCCGAGCGCGACGCACGAGTCGCATTCGCCGCAGGGGTCGGGGGTCGGCCCCCGCTCGCAGTTCAGCGACCGGGCGAGGATCCGGGCGCTGGACGTCTTGCCGCAGCCGCGGGGGCCGCTGAACAGGTACGCGTGGTTGATCCGGCCGTTGCGCAGCGCCTGCTGCAGCGGCTCGGCGACGTGCTCCTGTCCTTTCAGCTCTGCGAACGTCGCTGGCCGGTACTTGCGGTACAGCGCCAGACTCATGGGGGTCCGCCCTCCTGGAGAAGCAGAGCGTCACAAGCGAAAAGGACCCCCCGCACACCCGCCAGAGCCTGCTTATCCTTGCTGCCTTCCGGCCCTGGGGAGGTTCACAGGATGACGCCATGCGAGGGGTCTGCCCAGAGTCTATGTCATCCCCGGCCCTGGATTGCCACGCTTCCCGCGTAGTCTCCGCCTCATGCCCGCCTCGACCCGCGACACGCTCCTGCACATCGCCGAACGAACCCACTGGGAATCCGCCCGCGCGTCCGGTGCGCCGTACACCATGTCCACGCTGGGCCGGACGCTGGACGACGAGGGCTTCATCCACTGCTCGTCCGACATGGCCCAGGTCGCCGGCGTCCTCGCCCGCTTCTACACGGGCGTCCCGCGCGAAGACCTGGTGCTGCTGACCGTCGACGTGACCCGGCTGGACGCCCCGGTCCGGTACGAACCCGCCGGTGACGACGTCTTCCCGCACGTCTACGGGCCGATCCCGGTCTCCGCCGTAATTGATGTCAGATCACTGCCCGGAACCCGGTAGGCTTCCCCGTGGAGGATTCGCCTAGTGGCCTAGGGCGCACGCTTGGAAAGCGTGTTGCGTGCAAGCGCTCGCGAGTTCGAATCTCGCATCCTCCGCCACATCGAGGCCGGTGCCCGCGTCGGGCACCGGCCTTTCCATGTCGCGGGCTAGGCGGGCCGGGTCACTGCTCGGCGGTGACGGGGTCGATGACGGCCCCGACCTGGCGGACGTGGTCGCAGGGGAAGCCGCCCCGCGCCGCGTGCTCGCGGATCAGGTCCTCGCTCTCGGCGTTGTACACGCAGAAGAACCGGTCCCCCGCCACGTAGGTCTGGACCCACTGGATGTCGCCGTCCATGCCCTCCCGGACGGCGTTGGAGCGCCGTGTAGTAGAGGGCGGCGCGGTCGGCTTCGTCCAGCCCCATGCGGGACCCCAGGCGGCAGGCCAGCAGGCAGGAGCGCGCCACGTGCTCCATGGGCTGCCCCAGGCCCAGGTCGACGGCCAGGGAGAGCGCGCCCACCAGCTCGGCGAGCCGTACACCGGAAGGACGCGCACCCGTCATGGGCCAACGGTACGCCGCAACTTTGTGACGAACGGCCTGAACTGGGAGGTAACTGGTTTACCGTATGGGACAACTTGAGTGACACATGTTGTTGCGTTGCCTTCTCCGGCCGGAGGACGACGCCGTAGACTCGAAGGGTGATCTTCAAGGCGGTGGGTGACGGAAGGCCCTATCCGGACCACGGGCTCTCGTCCCGTGACTGGGCCAAGATCCCGCCTCGCCAGGTACGCCTCGACCAGCTCGTCAGCACCAAGCGCGAGATGGACCTGCAGTCCCTCCTCTCGAAGGACTCCACGTTCTACGGCGACCTGTTCCCGCACGTCGTCCAGTGGCAGGGCGAGCTCTACCTGGAGGACGGCCTGCACCGCGCGCTCCGGGCGGCGCTGCACCAGCGGCTCGTCCTGCACGCCCGCGTCCTCGACCTGGACGCCGTCGACATGGGCTGACCGGCGTCAGCGCGTGCGGGCCGCCGGCTCCAGCGCGGCGGGAGCCTTCTCCGGACGCGGCCGCGGCGCGGCCGGGCGCACGTATCCGGGACGCGCCGCCAGCAGCCCGAAGGCGATCTCGGGCACGAGCAGCACGAGCAGGAGCACGATCGGGACGTGCCAGCCGCCCGTGGCGTCGTGCAGCACCCCGACCGCGAGCGGGCCGGCGCCGGCGAGGAGGTAGCCGCCCGTCTGCGCCATCCCGGACAGCCCCGCCGCCGCGGACGGGCTCGGCGACCGCAGGCTGAGCAGCGTGTACGCCAGCGGGAACGCGCTGCCGGTGCCGATCCCGAGGACCACGGCCCACGCCCAGCCGGCGGACGGGGCGAGCAGTAGCCCGGCGAGGCCCGCCGCCATCGTGACGGCGACACCGGCGATCACCGGACGCTGGTCGCGCAGCCGCGCGGCGAACACCGGGACCGCGAACCCCAGCGGAATCCCGACGATCATCATGACGGAGACCATCATCCCGGCGGCCGCGGGCGCGAATCCCGCGTCCCGCATGATCTCCGGCAGCCACGACATCAGGACGTAGAACATCAGCGACGTCAGCCCCATGAACGCGGCGACGTACCAGGCGATCGGGGACCGCAGCAGCGTGCCCTCCCCGCGCGGAGCCGGCGCGGGGGCGGCCGGCGCGCGGCGGCCGCGGAGCGCGAGCGGCCCCCACACCAGCACGGCGGCCAGCGACGGGACGGCCCAGACCGCGAGGGCGAGCCGCCACCCGCCCGCCTCGTCCAGCGGCACCGCGAGCCCCGCCGCGACGGCGCCGCTCGCCGCCATGAGCATCATGGCGAGGCCGGTGAGCGACCCCACGCGGGACGGGAACGCGCGCTTGATCACGGCCGGCATGAGGACGTTGCCCATCGCGATCCCGGCACCCGCCAGGACCGTTCCAACGAACAGCGACACCGGCGACTCCACCACGCGCAGCACGATTCCCGCGGTGATCATGACGAGGGACGCGGCGATGGCGGTCTCGGTGCCGAGCCGCCGCGCCACGGCCGGCGCGACGCCGGCGAAGCCACCCAGGCACAGCACCGGCAGCGTGGTGAGGACGCCGACCTCGGCGCCCGACAGCCCGAAGACGTCCCGCAGCTCGCCGAGCACGGGGGTGATCCCGGTGATCGCCGCCCGCAGGTTGACGGTCAGCAGCACCAGCCCGGCCAGCGACCAGACGGCCGTGACGCGGGAAACCGGAGTCGTCGCAGAACTGTTCATCTCACCTTGCTCGTCGTCGCGTCTTCCCGGCGTCGACCGCCGGGCACGTTCCTCTGCACACCGCACGCGTGCGGCGTCATGCGTTTCCACCGGCCGCGGTCTTCGACCGGTCCGCCGCATCAGCCCGTGAAGCCGAGGCGGGCGGCCGGTGTCACGGCCCGCGCAAGCTCGCCGGCGCGGGTGCTTCCATGTGGTCGCAGCGGGGTTCGGGATGGTCAGGGCATACAGCGCGCGTCAGGCTTGCCGCTGCGGGGCTTTGCATCCGCAGCGGTCGTGGCGGTCAGGGCACATGACGCGTGTCGGGTTCGCCGGTTCGGGGGCCTTTGCGGCCGAAGTGACCGCGGTGGTCAGGGCTCATGGCGCCCCTCATGGCCGGGCGGTGCGGTGGAGGCCAGGATCTGGTCGAGGCACGCGTGGGCGGCCCTGGTCGCGGCTTCGGCGTCGCCCGCCTCGACGGCCGCGGCGATGGGGCCGTGGGGGACGTCGGCGTGCTTGAGCAGGACGCCGGCGGCCCCGATGCTGGCCCGGAGCGCGGCGCTGAAGTCGCGGTACAGGTCGGTCAGGACGCGGTTGTGCGTGGCTTCGACGACGGCGGTGTGGAAGGCGAGGTCCGCCTCGACGAACGCGGAGTGCTCTCCGGCCGCCCAGGCGGCGTCACGGCGGGCGAGAGCGACCGCGATGGCGGCGACGTCGGCGTCGGTGCGCCGGGTGGCCGCGAGCCTGGCGGCCTCCACCTCCAGCCCGCGCCGCACCTCCAGGATCTCGACGAGCTCCGCCGTCTCCAGGCGCCGCCGGACCGCCCCGGACAGCTCGCTCGTCGCGCGGACGTACGTCCCGTCGCCCTGCCGGCTCTCCAGCAGGCCCGCGTGGGTCAGCGCGCGGACGGCCTCGCGGACGGTGTTGCGCCCGACCCCCAGCGTCTCCGACAGCACCGGCTCCGGCGGGATCTTGGCGCCCACCGCCCAGGCACCGCCGACGATCTCGTCCCTGAGCTGGCCGATCACCTGGTCGACCAGCGACGAGCGGCGAGCCGTTCGCAGAGCCATCCGCAACCTCCGGTCAACCAATCATCCTATGTTTAATCGTAAGGCGTGATCGGGTCGGCTTTCTTCCCGCTCGGGGGCGAGATCGGTCACACGTCCCGCTCGGCCGGGCCGTCCACGGCGGGCTCGCACTGCCCGCCATCCGGCTGCGCGAGTCCGACCTGCTCGCGGCCGAGTGCCGTGCGAGGCACGGCGGCCGGGCTCACAGGCCCGGGTCGTCGTGGGGGCCGTGGAGGGACGGCGTCCTGGTGCCGGAGGGCGCAGACGTGATCTGGGACGCGGACAGGCCCGCCGCCTGGAGGGCCTGGCGGTACGCGGCGGCGGCGCTCTCGGTGTCCTGGACGAGTTCGTACAGTTCGCCCAGCTCCCTGTACAGGTGCGCCGCCGGACGTCCCGGAGACAGCGCGGCAAGCTGCTCCGACGCGGCGCGCAGCACGACCTGCGCGGCCGTCAGGTCCCCCTGCGCCACGCGTGCGCGCGCGAGGACGAGCCGCGCCAGGATGGTCTTCTGCGTGCGCACCGCGAGGTCGCTGCCGGGCTGCGGGGTGACCGTCACGCTCTGGGTGCCCGTCGGAGGGGCCAGCGCCATCCCGGTGTCGAGGAAGCGTTCCAGCGTGGCGATCGCGTCGTCCAGCTCGCCGAGGAGGACGAGCGCGCGCGCCTTGGCGATGGTGCTCTCGGTGGACTCTTCGCCTTCGAGATCCGCCGTGCCCTGGAGAAGCTCCAGGGCCTCCTGCGCGGCCTCACGCGAGCCCTCCGGCCGCGGGCGCCCGATCCCTAGCTCGCTGGAGGCCGGCACAACGGGCGGGGCCGCGGCCGAGAACGGAAGGACGCCCCTGAGCAGCGCCTTGGCCCCGGCCAGGGCGAGACGAGCGCGGCTCTGCACGGGAGTGGAGTCGCTGCGCGCCGCCAGCGCCTGGTCGGCGAAGTACAGGGAGTCGCCGATGGTCCCCTCTTCCAGCGCCCGCACGCTCGCCCGCTGGTAGTGGACGCTCACCGGCTCGTCCTGCGCGGACTGCTCCGGGCGGAGCAGGCGCCGCCCGAGATCGTGCGCGCGCACGGGATCGGAGCGATCCACGTAGGCGAGGAGCAGGATCCGCCCGGCCTCGGTGTACTCGTGGCCCACGCCGAGCCCCAGCTGCTCCAGCCGCGCGACGGCGCGCTCGCCGAGCGCGATCGCCTGCCCCAGGTCGCCGACGGTGTGGTAGCACCGGGCCAGCGCGATCACGGGCGGCAGCCAGCTGGCCCGGCCCGGGTCGCGTTCGGCCTGCTCGCGCAGCTCCTCGAACAGCGCGATGGCGGCGTCCGTCCGGCCCAGCTCCTCCAGGGCGCGGGCGCGGCCCCAGCGGGCGCGGGACGTCAGGTCGGGGTCGTCGCTGCGGGCGATCACCTCGTCGAAACCGGCCTCGGCGGTCGCGGCGTCACCGCGCAGCAGCGCCAGGTGGGCGTGCCGCTCCCGCACCTCCAGGTGGGCGCGCTGCTCCGGCTCGACGCCCTCGGCGAGGTACTCCGGGGTGCAGCCGAGGCGCTCGGCCAGCATCCGCAGGACGGTCGGCGTCGGCGTGCGCTTGCCCGACTCGATCAAAGAGATGTAGCTGTCGGAGAGGTCGTGACCGGCGAGCTGCGCCTGCGACAAGCGTCTTGTCAGCCGCAGGTTGCGGACGCGTTCTCCGACGTTGCCTGGACCCGGCATGTGGACTCACTTAGCGGAAGTAAACAGGCGGCTGGGGTGCCGACATGATTGCACATTGTGGGTTGTCGCACATCGAGAGCAACGAAGCGGGATCGACGACGCCGCACGGCCGGGCCTGTCCCGCTCCGGCGCGCACCCCGCGGGGGCGCTCCGGCGCGCCGGTTCGCGGCGGCACGTCCGGCGGTCGCGGCGTCTGTCACCCGCCGACGCTATCCGACCCCGGCCGACAAGATCTCGAACACCGCCGATTTCCTCCGGCCCGCCGCGCCTCCCGGCCGGATCTCCCCTGGTCGGCACCCTGGCGGTCAGGATTTGGGATCGGGAGTCGTCGGGACGTCCTCCGCAGGCCGCTTCTTCTTCAGCCGGTCGACGTTGCCCTCCAGCTCGTCCACCTCTCCCCCGAGCTTGTCGACGTTGGCCTCCAGCCTCTCCACGAGCTCCTGCAGCTTGGGGTCGGTGGTCTGGGGCGGGGGCGGGGGCGGAGGCGCGTCCTTCTGCGGGAAGATCATTTCGCAGACTTCGAGGTACAGCTGCTCGGGGTAGGGCAGGTAGGGCACGTTCGTGAGCGCCTGGTCCTGGCCGGCGGACTCCAGCACGAACTCCCCGTAGCCGAGCATGCGGCCCGTGATCGTCCGCTTGAAGCTCATGTCGGTGACCTTGGCCAGCGGCATCATCGCCACCTTGCGGGTGATGAGGCCGGTGGTGAGCAGCATCCGCTGGTTGGTGATGACGAAGTAGTCGACGGACCATTCCGCGACCCGCCAGACGAACCAGCCGAGGAGGATCAGCCAGCCCCACCAGATCCAGCTGATGACGGTGCCCGCGTCGCTGGCGAGCGTGTTGCTCAGCACCCCCGCGAGGATCAGCCCGCCGAGCAGGAGCCCGATCGGGGCCATCAGGATGGCGGGGTGCCGCCGCACGGTGATCACCTGGCTCTCGTGCGGGAGCAGGTACTTGTTGACCGACGCCGGCGCCGAGTCTCCGGGGGTGACGAGTCTCATCGCGGCCCCGTCAGGCGAGCGCGTTGACGAAGGTGGCCAGGGACCCGGCGGCGGACGCGAGGCCGTTGGCGGCGCTCTCCACCGACTGGGCCGCGCCGTCCGGCTGCTTGATCACGTAGAACGCCACGAAGGCCACGGCGGCCCACGTCAGGTACTTCTTGGCGGGCACGGCTGCCTCCCGGAGCGTTGACTCACGGACCCCGGTTCAGTCTCGCACAGCGCACCCGACCGGCAAAGCAAGGCTTCTGGCGCGTTGCCGCAACCCCGCGGGCCCGCCGGAGGCGCGCCCCGGCGGCGGCTATGGCGCGTTGTCCAGCGAGGAGCGGCTGGCCTTGCGCCGCTTCTCGGCCGCCACCGTCGCGAGCACCTCCAGGTGCCGGCGCGCGATGCGTTCCACGAATTCGGGCGGCGCCGACCCGGTGACCTCCTCGGCGCCGTACCGCGCGGCGGTAACGCAGCGGTCCACCGTGTCGGCCCCGTGCACCCCGTCGAACTCCTCGATGAGCCGCTCGCCGATCGCGGCGTAGCGCGGCAGATCGTCCCCTTGGTGAGCCATCACGTTTCCTCGTGCTCGCTCGCGCCGCCCGGTCCGTTAACGGTCCCCTGTGCCGGGACGGCGGAGGGAACGCGCGTGGCGTTCCACAGAGGATTGGTACCCCCTGTCGCGGTATACGAACATCCCAGGTCACGTCCGGTATCGGGTGCCCTGGGCGGGCCGGCGCCGGCCGGCCCGGGGTCAGACGACGCCGTACAGGCGGTCCCCCGCGTCGCCGAGGCCGGGCATGATGAAGCCCTGCTCGTTGAGGTGCGAGTCGATCGCGGCGGTCACCACCTTGACCGGCGCGGAGATGTCGGAGAACGCCTGCTCCAGGTGCTTCAGCCCCTCCGGCGCGGCGAGCAGGCAGATCGCGGTGACGTGGTCGGCGCCGCGGTCGATCAGCAGCCGGATCGCGGCGGCGAGCGTCCCGCCGGTGGCGAGCATCGGGTCGAGGACGTAGCACTGCCGGCCCGACAGGTCGTCGGGCAGCCGGGTCGCGTACGTCTGCGCCTGCAGCGTGCCCTCGTCCCGGATCATGCCGAGGAACCCGACCTCGGCGGTGGGCAGCAGCCGCGTCATGCCGTCGAGCATCCCGAGCCCGGCGCGCAGGATCGGCACGACCAGCGGCTTCGGGCTGGCCAGCTGGACGCCCCGCGCCTCGATGAGCGGGGTGGTGACGGTCGCCTCCGTGACCCGGACGTCGCGGGTGGCCTCGTAGGCGAGCAGGGTGACCAGCTCGTCCGCCAGGCGCCGGAAGGTGGGGGAGTCGGTGCGGACGTCCCGCAGGGTGGTGAGCTTGTGCGCGACGAGGGGGTGGTCGACGGCGAGGGTCTGCATGGGCTCACCGTAGCCCACCGGGCGCGCTCGGCCGGACCGTGCCGATCTAGGATAGGACACCGCTGAGCTGGGCAGTATGGCGGTATGAACAGCGAAAGCGATCACCAGCCGAGAGGACCGGCGCCGCCCCCCGCAGCCCCCGAACCCCCCGAACGCCCCGAAGGCGCCGCTCCCGCCCAGGCTCCCGATAGCGCGCCCCCGCCCGCGGACGACGCGGTGACCGATGTCACAGGCGCCGGCGCCCCCCGCGAGGACGTCCCGCCGCGTCCCGGCCCGCAGGGCGACATCTCCCCCGAGCAGGTGCGCGAGCACCTGCGCCGCCGAGCGATCTTCCTGCGCGAGCTCGCGGAGGCCCGCGAGCTGCGCGCCCGCGTGACGCCGCACCGGTCCCGCCGGGCGCGGATCCACGCCGTGCTGCGCCGCCGCACCTTCCGCATCAACTGAGCGGATTGGATAGGTTCTTGGCGCCAGGTACCAGTACGTGGTGCCGCCTCCCGGCCTCGTCCGGGGGCGGGGCGCCGAGTTTGACGGTGGGGCACGCGAGCGCGCGCCGCATCTGCGACCATGCCCTGGCAGGAGACGCGCCGGTGGGGTGGAAATGACGGATGTGGACGCGACGGACTTCGCCGTCGTGGTGTACCGGGAAGACGAGGGCTGGGAGGCCGAGATCCTCCCGGTCGCGCTGACCGAGGATCTCGCGGGGCTGATCCATGCGCTGCGGCAGCAGCCGAGCCTCGGCGGCACGGTCGGACTGGTCTCGGTCGGCGACGACTTCTTCGTCGCGATCCGCCTGCTCGGCGACGACGTCATGGTGTTCCTGTCGGACGTCACGGCCTCGGTCGACTGGCCGCTCGCCGCCCAGGTCCTGGAGTACCTGGACATCCCGATCCCGGAAGACGAGGAACTCGACCAGGTCCTCCCCGTCGGCGACATGTCGATCTTCGCCGACCTGGGGCTGGACGAGATGGAGCTCGGCGCGATCTCCGGCGACCTGGAGCTCTACCCGGACGAGATGCTGCTCAGCATCGCCGGCCGCATCGGATTCGCCCCCGCCTTCGAGCGCGCCCTCGACACCATCTCCTAGAAGGTCAGGCCGGGCGCGGGAAGCCGTGGGTGCGGGCGTAGGCGCTGAGCCCGGCCCAGTCGTCGCCGGTGTGGCTGTGCGACGGATCCAGGCAGCCAAGGCTGATCGGGCGTTTCGCGCCGTAGCGGGGTGCGCGCAGGTCGGGCGGGCCGTCGAAGTCGAGGACTTCGGCGATGTTGCGGGCGGCGGCGTCCCGGACGGTCAGCGGCTCCAGGTCCCAGCGCCACTCGATCGCCTTCAGCACGGACGTGTGGTCGTACACCTCGTGCGCGACGGCGCCGCGCCGCGCCCGCGGGGAGATCAGCAGGCAGGGGACGCGGAAGCCGCGCAGCCCGGTGCCGAGGTCGGGCCGCGGGTCGGGGCCCTCGGGCGGCGGGACGTGGTCGAAGAACCCGCCCCACTCGTCGTAGTTGATCACGAACAGGGTGCGCGGCCAGTTCGGCGAGGTGACGACCGCCGAGTACACCTCGTTCAGGAACGCCTGCCCGAAGCGGATGTCGGCGAGCGGGTGCTCGTCCTCGGACATGCCGGGCAGGAAGATCTCGCCGAGGAACGCGGGCTCGACGAAGCTGACCGCGGGCAGCCGGCCGTGCCGGGCGTCGCTGCGGAACTCCGCGATGTTCCGGGTGATGTCGAGGTGGCGGAGCCCCCAGAGCGCCGTGAACGGGACGTCGCTGAAGTAGTAGCGGCAGGAGACGCCCTTGGCCTTCAGCCGGTCCCAGATGGTGGCGGTCTCGGAGATCGTCAGCTCGTTCGAGATCCGGTCGGTCTGGGCCGCGTGCTGGAAGATCCGGTTGGGGAACGTGGACGACATGACGGCCGGGAAGTAGCGGTCGCAGACCGTCCAGTCGAGCGCGGCGCGGCCGTGGAAGCCGAGGTCGGGGCCCTCGTAGTAGCCGATGGAGAACACGTCGTTCTCCCCGGCGCGCAGCCATCCGTCGCACTGCCCGCCGTTGTACTCGATGCGTCCGCCCGCGTACGAGTGGTCCGGGTCGTGGAAGCCGCAGCCCCACGGCACCTTCAGATGGTGGGTGTCGTGGGCGTTGCCTTCGGCGTCGGTGAAGGTGAGGCCGGCCTGGCGCCCGTCCGCGCCGGGGAGCCAGCCCATGTAGTGGTCGAACGACCGGTTCTCCATCATCACGACCACGATGTGGTCGATGCCGGATTCCTCCGGATCGGGGAGTTCGCTGACGGGCGCGCGCTTCGCCGCCGCGAGCTGGGCGGCGTGGGCCTCGGTGGACGACCCCCCGGCGGCGCTCGTCGCGAGGATCGCCGCGGCGCCCGCCGTCCCCGCCAGAAATCCGCGCCTGGTGAGTTCGTCCGCGCCCATGGCGTCTCCTCCCGGATCGGGGCCGCTGTGCAGTATGCGGACTTCTGCGACACGGGGGAAGGACGGCGTCCCGTCCGCCACCGGACAAAATCCGAAGTTTATTCACAACTGTCGCCGGGCAGGCGATCCCGGCCTCGGCGCCCGAAAGGGGGTGTGACCGGGGCAACCTCGTGGGTCACAATGAGCACGTGTCCTACTTCGCCGCCGTGTTCGCGCAGACCCCGCAGGGATGGGTCGGCACCGAGGCCGTGCTCGCCGAGGCGGACCACGTCGACGACGTCGCCGACCTGATGCGGGAGGCCGCCGTCGAGTCCTACGGCGACCCGGTACTGCTGATGATCGAGCAGGACGACGACTGGTTCGCCGTCGTCCGGCTGGACGGGGAGGACGAGCCGCGCGCCTTCATCTCCACCGTCCGCGAGGACGGGCTCGGCGCGCTGTTCCAGCAGCTCGTCGGCGAGGTCCCGGACGGCGACTCCGCCGGCGACCCGGCCCTCCTCGAAGACCTGGGCCTCGACGCCAAGCGGCTCGCCGACCTCGGCGAGCGCGCCCTGCCCGGCGACGCCCTCCTCGCCGTCGCCGAGCAGGCCGGCTTCGGCGAAGAGTTCGACCGCCTCCGTGACTGACCCGCCCGGCAGGCCCCCGAAGTCCCCCCTCGCGGGCGAGGAGGCCGAGGCGGCCACCGCCGGCCGGAACGCCGCACATCCCGAGATGCCCGCTGATCAGGGCGAACGGCGTGCCGGGGCGGACACGAGCGATCCCGTCATCGCGGGGTACCTGCCGGCGATGCGGCTGGCGCTGGACGAGGCGCGCAAGGCGTTCGACGAGGGCGAGGTCCCGGTCGGCGCGGTCGTGCTCAACGCGTCCGGCGAGGTCATCGGGGCGGGCCGCAACGACCGCGAGCGCTCCGCCGACCCGACCGGGCACGCCGAGATCATCGCGATGCGCGCCGCGGCGGCCTCGCTCGGCACGTGGCGCCTGTCGGGCTGCACGCTGGTCGTCACCCTGGAGCCCTGCACGATGTGCGCGGGCGCGTCCGTCCAGGCACGCCTGGACCGTGTCGTCTACGGCGCGGTCGACGAGAAGGCCGGCGCCGTGGGGTCGCTGTGGGACGTCGTCCGTGACCGGCGGCTCAACCACCGGCCCGAAGTCATCGCCGAGGTGATGGCCGACGAGTGCGCCGCACTGCTTATCGAGTTCTTCACGCACCGCAGAGTCCGGTAGGCTCTGCCGCGGTGGTGTCGCCTAGTGGACGAGGGCGCACGCCTCGAAAGCGTGTGAAGGGCAACCTTCCGTGGGTTCGAATCCCACCACCACCGCCACCGCGTGAGGCCCGTTGACGAGAAACAGTCAACGGGCCTTCGCATATCAGCCGGCCGCGTCGAACCGCATGACGGGGTCCGGCGCTCGCCGACCCGAGCGAGCAGGCCGCGGGATTCGCTGTCCGGCAGAGCAGCCCGTTCGGCCGTTCGGGGACGAGAGGTGGCATCGCGTTTCTCCATGGTTCCAGGAGTCCTCTGACCGGACTCTTCAGCGCTGCTCCACCTGCTGAGAGGGGGCGGACGTGCCCTCTCTCAGCAGGTGACTCGTGAACTTCATGTCGTCGTGCATGAGCGCACTTGGACGGTGGTCGGTCTCAGTTGCGGAACCCGCTCACAGGTCGGGGTCGTTCTCTCCACCGACGAACTGTCGGCACCTCGCGAGAAACCGCCGAAACCGGCCCGGCGGTGGGAAGAAGAGATCGGGCGAGTGGGGACGCATGGCCGACTCGGCGGACACCCGTCTGGCATGTGCCCCGGTGGCGTCCGCGCGCGTGCGAGCAGATCCATGCGCAGGACGTCGAGGAGCCGCCTCACCGATCGTCCGTGCCTGAGGTGAGACTGCCGCGTCCGGCCGGCGGCCCTGCTGTCCAGCGTCCGGCGACCCGATCCTCGACGATCGGGATGCCGGTCGAGCCGACGCGGCGATCTCGCCGACCCGCGCGAGCAGAGCGCACGGGTCCCGGGACTCCTCCAGGCGGTCACCGCGCAACAGCCAGAACGACCCGGTGAACTCGCCCGCCCATGCGACCACGCCCGGCAGCATTCGGTGCGCCTCGGTGAGCACGACGCCGGGATCGGTGTCGGCCATGTCCCATGGGGGTCGGCCGACCCCGTCTACGGCGGCGGTCATGTCGTCGGCTCGGTGAAGCCTCGTTCGACCGTCTCGGCGATCTCGATCCGCCCGGCCAGGGTGTGCTGGGCTTCGCAGACGATCACCAACTCGGTGATCGACCGCGCCGTCACCGTCTCAAGGCACCCGTGGCCGAGCTGGTAGTCGGTGAGCGGCCGAAGCCGCCTGGCGACGAGCCGGCCGTCGATTCGCTCCGTGCACCAGCCGGGGCACAGACCGCTCAGGTCAATCCTTTCGAGCACGGTTCCGTTCGCCGCCCTCGGCGCGTCTAGCATGGCGGCACCTCCTCTATCGGGGTGGTAGCCGCGCGGCCGGGGGAGGTCTCCCAATCTCAGCCCCGACCGCGCGGCGGCTCTTCACGGCGCCACGCGCATCCGTCACCTCCGCCACCGGGTATCCGACCGCTGCTTCATGCGTCATGCGCGCTGCGCCGTCATGATGACATGATGAAAGTAATGATTACTGCGTGCGAGGATCTCATCTTTGGCCACACTTGGCCACACAGGGCAGTTATCTGATCACAGAAAGCGACAGTTGAGGCATGCCACCCCGGTACATCCCATCCGTGCGCGCTCGACGCCTCGCACGCAGCCTCCGCGAGTTCCGCGAACAGGCCGAACTCGGCGTAACCGCTGCCGCTGCCAGGCTCGGTTGGAGCCAGGGCAAGGTCAGCCACATCGAGAGCGCCCGCAACAAGCCGAACGAACGCGACGTCGAGTTGATGCTCAATCTCTACGGCGTCGGCAGCCCCGACCGCGAGGCGATCTTGACTCTCGCTCGGGAGGCCGAGGACCGCGGCTGGTGGACCGACTACATCGACGTCCTGAACGGTCCCTACGTCGCCCTGGAAGACGCCGCCGCCGAGATCGGCAATTGGGCACCCCAGGTGATTCCGGGCTTGCTTCAGACCCAGGACTACGCACGCGAGATCATCAAAGCCGGTGAGCTCGGCAAGGCCAGCGACATCGAACGCCGCCTACAGGCCCGCATGGTGCGCCAGACCCTTCTCACCCGAGAGGACAGCCCACCGAACCTTCACGTCGTCCTGGACGAGGCCGTGCTCGGCCGCCCTATTGGCGGCCCGGCAATGATGCGCGAACAGCTCCACCGCCTCGCCTCGGAGGCCGCACGCCCGAACGTCACGATCCAGGTCTTGCCGCAGTCCGCGGGCACGCACTGCGGACTCGAAGGATCCTTGATCATGCTTCGCTTCGCCGAACCCGCCGACCCCGATGTCGCCTACGCCGAAGGCTTCTTCGGTGTCGTCTACATGGAGAGCCCTCAGCAGGTCGCTCACTGTAGGCTGGCTTTTGAGAGGATTTGCGAAGCTGCCCTCGACCCTGACGACTCGCTGTCACTGATCAACGCCGCTGCCAAGAGATGAGGGTTTGCGATTCATGCCCATACCGCAAAACCTGACCGGTACTGAGTGGCGGAAGAGCAGCCGGAGCAAGGACGCTGACACCTGCGTTGAAGTCGCATGCAACCTGTCGGACGTCGTCGGGGTGCGAGACTCGACAGCCCCTGGCGGCCCGGTGCTGATGCTGGGGCGCCCTGCATTCCACGCTCTAGTGGCCGAGATCCGCGCAGGCATCCACGATCTTCAGCACCGCCCCTGACGGCAGCGTCCAGCCTCAACCCGGCTGGGCGGCCATCGTCGCAAGGGGCGCATCCGGCCTCTGCCGCCTCGCAGGGTCCAGGTGTCCGCCTAATTCACTCGATGCGGAGAGAGATAGCGCGACGAGCCAGCAGTTCACATGATGTCGGGTTCGACCGCTCCCTGCGTCCATGGACGTCGCCGACCCAGCCGACATGGTGGGTTGTGCCGGGGTGGACGGGGCCGTGCGCATGCCTGGGGGTCAGCCCACGGTGACGAGGGTTACGCCGGCTATCGCTACGGCCATGCCTACGCGTTGGACGACGCGTAGGCGTTCGCTGTAGGCGGCTCTCGCCAGCAGCACGGTGATCGCGGGGTAGAGGGACGTGAGGACGGCGGCCAGGCTCAGCATGCCCTTGTGGGCCGCGAGGAAGTACAGGACGTTCGCCCCCGCGTCCAGGCTCCCTGACAGCAGCGCCAGCCCGATCAGCGTCCGCCCGGACACGCGGGGGCCGATGTCGCGGCCGCGCAGCACCATGAACAGCAGCGCCGCCGCCACGACGACCAGGTTGCCGACGCGTGCGCCGACGATCGGCCAGAGGCCGCTGCCGTCCCCCGCCGCCTTCAGCAGGACGAAGAAGACGCCGAAGCAGGTGCCGGACACCAGGGCCATGAGCGGCCCCGAATCCACGAGCCGCCGCCCCTCGGCGGCCCTGCCGCCTTCGCCGTCCTCCATGCTGACCAGCCCGATCGCGACCAGGCACAGCAGCACCCCGACCAGCACCGACGCGTCCAGCCGCTCGCCCCTGGCGATGCCCACCGCCACCGGCAGGACCGCGGCGGCCAGCGCGGACACCGGCGCCACCACGCTCATCGGACCGCGGGCCAGCGCCCGGTAGAACGCGATCAGGCCCGCGCCGCCGCTCACCCCGGCCGCGAACCCCCAGGCGACCGGCCCCGCCCCGGCGCTCCCGCCGGCCAGCACCGCGGACACGAGCACGACCGCGAGCCCCATCGGGACGCACCAGGTCAGGGCCTTCAGCGCCGTCGACCTCCGCGCCACGGCGCCGCCGAGGAAGTCGGCGACGCCGTAGGCGAGCGCGGCGCTCAGCGCGAGGACCGTGACCATCACCGACCGCCGATCAGCCGGCTCTCGATCCGCACGTCCGGCGCGATCTCGCGGAGCCGCTCCGCGAGCCGGTCGCCGGCCTCGGCCAGCCGCTCGACCGGGTACGGCTCCAGCCGTTCGAGCAGGAACAGCCCGTTCTCGGTGTCCTCCGTCAGCCGGGTCCGGACGCACTGCCGCCAGTTCCAGCGCCGGCACGTCACGCCGGCGTCGTCCCGCCAGACGACCTCTCCCGCGTCGGGGTGCTCCACGGCGGGCTCACCGCCCGCGATCACGTCGAACGGCTCGTCGCCGGCGGCCCTGACCAGCCGCGCGGGACCCCGGTAGGCGTCGAGGTCCTCGCCGCCGATCGGCAGCGCGTACTCGACGCTCACCGCGTTGTAGGCGTCCACGACCTTGTTGATGGACGGGAGCGCGTTCGCGCGCCGGAGCAGGGCGTCAACCGACGGCCGCGTCCGCTGCGGCTTGGCCCCGAAGGCCCGGTAGGCCTCCCGCCACGCCTCGACGTGCGGATCGCCGGCGTCCGCCTTGCCGGCGGCGTCGGCCAGCCACGCCTGCGACACCTGATCGCCGGGCCCGTTCACCAGCCCTTCGGCGGTCATGACGAGCACGGCGAAGTCGGGCCGCAGCTCCAGGACGGCCTCGTCCACCCTCACCTGCTCCAGCATCTCGCCCCTTCCAACGGTCACTTTAATGAAATCCAGATGACACTATATCGACCGACGCGGGCGACCTCAAAGCGAATACGCCATCCCTGGACGGCAGCCGGCCGGCGACGATCTCACAAAAGGTGCAAAGGCTCATCCGCCGATGATCCAGGAACGGGGCGGCGCTGCGGGAGACTGGTTCCGCGGTCAACGGAGCAGTGCGGGAGGGCGATTGAGCGGGCAGGAGGCGATCGGGGAGGCCGTGGCGCGGACCGTGCGGGCGCTGCGGGCCGGTCACGGGTGGAGCCTGGACGAGCTGGCCGGACGCGCCGGGGTCAGCAAGGGCGTGCTCGTCGGGCTGGAGCAGGGGCGCGGGAACCCGAACCTGGGCACGCTCATCCGCATCTCGGACGCGCTCGGCGTGCCGTTGACGCGGCTGGTGCAGGTGGAGGAGGAGCCGCCGGTGCGGATGTTCCGCCCCGAGCGGCACGTCGTCCTATGGGAGGGCGAGCACGGCGGGACGGGGACGCTGCTGGCCGGGAGCGACCCGCGGCCGTCGCTGGAGCTGTGGAACTGGGTGCTGCAGCCCGGGGAGACCCGGGAGAGCGACGCGCACGTGCCGGGCACCAAGGAGATCGTCTACGTGCAGCGCGGCACGCTGACCCTCGGCGTGGACGGCCGGACGGACCTCGTCGAGGAGGGAGCCGCGGCCGTGTTCGTCGGCGACCGCCCCCACTCGTACGGGAACACGGGCGAGGGCGAAGTCCGCTTCGTCCTCGCCGTCCTTGACCTCTGACCCGGCGATCACGGCGGCCGGGCAGGGCGGGTCAGGAGGTCAGGCGGACGGGCATGGCCAGGTAGCGAAAGCCGGTGTCGGTCTCGGGCGGGGCCTCCTCGTCGTCCTTCTTGTCGGGGATGCCGGTCAGGAGGGCGGCCTTCGTGGGGCCGGCGCATTCGAGGCGGGCGTATTCGGTGTCGATGCCGGCCAGGCCGTCCAGGAGGTACTGGGGCGCGAAGGCGATGTCGATGTCGTCGCCGGTGAGGGTCACGCCCAGGGCCTCGTTGGCGCGGGCGGAGTCGCCGGTGGCGGCGCGGATGCGGACCTCGTCGGCGGTGAACGCCAGCCGGATCGGGGTGCCGCGCTCGGTGACGAGGGCGGCGCGTTTGATCGCCTCGACGAACGGGGCGACGGGGATCTCGGCGACGGACGACCAGGTGCCGGTGAGCCGCGACCGGTAGTTGATGTACTGGTCGTCCAGCAGGCGGCTGGTCATGCTGCGGCCGCCGCCGGAGACGCCGATGAGGGTGTCTCCGGCGCCGCCGAGGTCGATCGCGACCTCGGCGCCGCGCTTGATCGCCTTGGCGGTGTCGGCGAGGGTGCGGGCGGGGACGACGACGCCGGCGGTGAAATCGGGGTCGTCCGGCGACCAGGTCAGCTCGCGGGCGGCGATGCGGTACCGGTCGGTGCAGGCGAGCCACATCGTGTCGCCCTCGAAGTCGATGCGGACGCCGGTGAGCATCGGCAGGGTGTCGTCGCGCCCGGCGGCGGGGGTGACCTGGCCGACCGCGGTGGCGAACAGGTCGCCGGGGAGGGTGCCCGCGCGGGCGGGCGGCTGCGGGAGGGTCGGGTAGTCCTCGACGGGCATCGTCAGCAGGCCGAACTCGGCGGGGCCGCAGCGGACCACCACTTCGGAGCCCTTGGTGAAGACCTCCACCGGGTGCGGGGGGAGGTTGCGGACGATGTCGGACAGCAGGCGGCCGGGCACCAGGGCGCGGCCCGGTTCGGTGACGGCGGCCTCCTCGCGGGCGTGCGCGGACACCTCGTAGTCGAAGCCGGCCAGGGTCAGTTCGCCCTGGTCGGTGACCTCGATGAGCATGCCCGCGAGGACGGGCAGGGCGGGGCGCGTCGGCAGCGTCCGCGCGGCCCACGCGACGGCGTCGGCGAGCGTCTGCCGGTCGACTCGGAACTCCACCTCGATCAGCCTTCCCACGGGGAACGTCTATGTGGAGCACGTTAGCCGCCGGCACTGACAAAGAGTCAGAACAGCATGACCTCGCCCGCGCCGGCGCGGACCTTGCGTTCGAAGTCGAGGAGGTGGCGCTTGCGGTCGATGCCGCCTCCGTAGCCGGTGAGGGAGCCGGTGGAGCCGATGACGCGGTGGCAGGGGACGACGATGCAGATCGGGTTGCGCCCGTTGGCGAGGCCGACCGCGCGGGACGCCGACGGGTTGCCGAGTTCGGCGGCGAGTTCGCCGTAGGTGGTGGTCTCGCCGTAGGGGATCTCCTGGAGCGCCGCCCAGACGCGCTGCTGGAAGGGCGTCCCGCGGAGGGTGAGCGGTATGTCGAACCGGGTCAGCTCCCCCGCGAAGTACGCGGCGAGCTGGGCGGCGGCCGTCGCGAAGGGTTCTGCCTCCGGGTCGCCGGGCGCGCCGAAGGTCTCGACAGGCGGAAGGTGCCGCTGCTTCTCCATGTACAGCCCGGACAGGGCTCCGTCTGTGGCGACCAGGGTCAGCGGGCCGACAGGGCTGTCCAGGACGACGTGTGCAGGCATGAGGTTCCTCAGTGTGGCGGAAGCAGGTTGATGGGGTGGTCGCCAGTGGCCCACAGGTATTGGACGGCGTAGGCCCGCCAGGGACGCCATCGTGCGGCGCGTCGGGTGAGGGCGGCCGGAGTGGACGGCAGGTCGAGGGACTTGGCGGCGGCCCGGATCCCCAGATCGCTCGGGATGAAGGCGTCCGGGTCACCGAGCGCGCGCATCGCGATGGTCTCGACGGTCCATGGGCCGAAGCCCGGTAGCTCGGACAGGCGCGCGCGGGCCTCTTCCCAGTCGCTCCCTACACCGAGGTCGATCCGTCCGCTCGCCAATGCGTCGACAAGGGCGAGGAGGGTGGTGCGACGGGTCTTCGGGAACGCGAGCGCCTCCGGGTCGAGATCGGCCAGGGCGGACGGCGTCGGGAAGAGGTGCGTCAGCCCGCCGCCGGGGTCGTCGATGGGGTCCCCGTACGCGGTGACCAGCCGTCCCGCGTGGGTGCGGGCGGCGGCCGTCGACACCTGCTGCCCCAGGACGGCCCGCACGGCGAACTCGGCGGCGTCCACGGTGCGGGGCACACGCCGCCCGGGGGCCTTGTCGACCAGCGGCGCCAGGACGGGGTCGGCGCGGAGCAGGTCGTCCACGGCGACGGGGTCGGCGTCCAGGTCGAGCATCCAGCGGCAGCGGCTGATCGCGATGGTGAGGTCGCGCAGGTCGGTGAGGTTGAGCGTGCAGGCGACGTGGTCGGGCTGGGGGCGCAGGGTCGCGATGCCGTGTCCGTGGGGGAGACGCATGGCGCGGCGGAACGCGCCGTCCCGCCACTCTTCGACGCCCGGCACGGCGGTGGCGGTCAGATGGCCGAAGAGGTTGTCCGGGCAGAGCGGCGAGCGGAACGGCAGGCGCAGGGAGAGCGCCCCAGAGCCGGCCGGAGGATGCCCCTTGGCGACACGGTCCCGCAACACAGTGGGGGTGAGCGCGAACACCTCGCGGACGGTGTCGTTGAAGGCGCGGATGCTCGCGAACCCGGCCGCGAACGCGACGTCCCCCATCGGAAGGGTCGTCGTCTCGATGAGGAGACGTGCCGTCTGAGCGCGCTGGGCTCGCGCCAGGGCGAGCGGGCCGGCCCCCAGTTCGGCGTTGAGCTGGCGTTCGATCTGGCGTGTGCTGTAGCCGAGGCGCGCGGCGAGGCCGGGCACGCCCTCCCGGTCGACGACACCGTCGGAGATCAGGCGCATGGCCCGCGCGACGACGTCCGCCCTGTGGTTCCACTCGGGGGAGCCGGGGGACGTGTCGGGCCGGCACCGCTTGCAGGCGCGGAAACCGGCCTGCTGCGCCGCGGCGGCGCTCGGGTAGAAGCGCATGTTCCCGGGCTTGGGCGGGACGACGGGGCAGCTCGGACGGCAGTAGATCCCGGTGGTCACCACCCCGGTGAAGAACCATCCGTCGAAGCGGGCGTCCTTCGACTGGACGGCCCGCACGCACCTCTCCACGTCCTCGTGCATGCACCCAGCATCGACGATGGCGGCGGCGCCCACTAGCGAGAAAACGACATTATCGTCCCGGCCCGGCACCGCGGGCGGATGACCTCCGACGTAATCGATCTCCCGCCTCCGCGCTGGCAGCGTGAGGGTCATCCGGGCGAACGAACCCGGTCGATCAGACGGGAGTCATGACATGAGCGACGTTCAGCAGCGGGTCGAGCGCTACCTGGCCATCTGGAACGAGACGGACCCGGCCGCGCGCCGCGCCGCGATCGACGACCTGTGGACGGAGCACCCCCTCTACGTCGACCCGCTCGGCGTGGCGGAGGGGCGGGACGCGATCGACGCGTTCATCGGCGCGGCGCAGCAGCAGTTCCCCGGCCTGGTGTTCCGCCCGGCCGGCCCGGTGGACGCCCACCACAACGTGGCCCGCTTCACCTGGGAGCTCGGCCCGGAGGGCGGGGAGGCGATAGCCGCCGGCTTCGACGTGGCGGTCTTCGGGGACGACGGCCGGTTCGAGCGGGTGACCGGGTTCCTCGACAAGGTCCCGGCCTGAAAGCGGGCGAGCGGGTGTGCCGGGCGGCCTCCGGCGCACCCGCGGCGGCTTCTCAGCGCCGGCCTGGTCTAACGGTCGGCGTCGGGCGCCGCACGGAAATGCGCTTCGCGGTCCAGCGTGGCGAGGGCGGTGTTGAGGAAGGCCACTACGGCGAACACGATCGCCGCCGCGGGGTGGTCCACGCCGTAGAGCGCCAGCGCGCCCGCGCCGAAGACGGCGGCCTTCACCAGGAGGACGACCGGTAGCGCGACCTTGAACCGCGCGCGGGGAGCGGCGAACAGGCCCCACAGGACGATCGCTGCCGCCGGCGCGGCGATGCCCAGCACGATGTTGACGAGGACGTTGCCGCCGGTCGTGAAACCCCACCAGGCGAGCGCGACGATGGCCACGACCTCCAGGAGGAAGGCGAGTCCTTCGTTCAGCACATGCAAGGGCCCGGGCAGGCGCACCCCGATACCGTACCTGGTGTGGACGAGATCTCCTGGCGGGAGGACGGCCTGGATCATCGCGTCCGCTGGCGGTCGGAGAACGGCACCCCGCCGCCGCGCCGCGTCGTGGTCGCGGACGACCAGACCCGCGCGGACGACGCGTACCGGCTGGCCTGCGAAGGCACCGCGCTGCTGTGGCGCGGCGACTTCCAGAACGCGCGGCAGCTGCTCACGGCGATCGCGCGGCGGATCGACCGGCCACCGCGCCGGCGGAGGAACAAGCCCGGACCGTCCGGGGCGCAGGCTTTCCACCTCCATCGCCAGGCACGAGCACAGCGCGCGCGGACGCTGGGCATGCTCCTCATACCGGTCGACCCGGGGCACGTGATCCCCTTGCGGCGCGCACCGTCCGTCCAGGACGCCTGCACGGAGGTCTATGGGCCGGACGACCAGCCCTACGTCACATCCTTGCGCGAGCTGCTCGGGCTGATCGGCGCCCATGAGTGGCGTGTGAAGGGCGTGCCGATCCCCGCGCTGGGCGGCGACCGCATCCACCCCCATTACGGGGTCTTCTCGCCCATCAGAGGGGAGTATGTGGACCTGGTCGCCGAGGCGCCGCTTCCACCTGTGACGACGGCGTTCGACATCGGGACCGGCACCGGCGTCCTCGCCGCGGTCCTGGCCCGTCGTGGCGTGCCACATGTCGTTGCCACCGACCTCGACCCGCGCGCGCTTGCCTGCGCCCAAGAGAACCTCGACCGCCTGAAGGTGGACGTTGAGGTCGTCCAAGCCGACCTGTTCCCAGAGGGACGCGCCGGGCTCATCGTCTGCAACCCGCCCTGGGTGCCCGCCAAGCCCACGTCACCCCTCGACCGCGCCGTCTACGACCCGGGCGGACGGATGCTCCGCGGCTTCCTCACCGGCCTCCCCGGCCGTCTCGAACCGGACGGCGAAGGCTGGCTGATCATGTCCGACCTGGCCGAGCACCTCGGCCTGCGCACCCGCGACGAGCTCCGCGGGCTGTTCGCGTCGTCCGGCCTGGAGGTCGCCGGCAGGCTCGACACCAGGCCCGTCCACCCGCGCGCCACCGACCCCGACGACCCCCTCCACGCGGCCCGCGCCGCCGAAACGACGTCCCTCTGGCGCCTTCGCCCCGCCTGAGCCCGGCAGGCGACCGCTCAGAGGTGGCTGCGGTGCGCAGTCTCGGGGCCGATGACGCGCAGGAGGGCGAGGGCGTCGACCGCCGCGGTGCCGGGAGTCGGGGTGTAGACGACGAGGCGCTGGTCCTCGGCCGGCGTGAGCAGGACCTCCGCGTCGAACTCGATCGGCCCGACCTGGGGGTGCAGCACCCTCATCCGGCTGGTGCGGCGGACGGCGACCTCGTGCAGGTCCCACAGGCGGGCGAACTCGTCGCTGGCCTCGCGGAGCCGCCGGACGAGCGCCCGCGCCGGTTCGTCGCCGCCCCGGCGGGCGACGGCGGCGCGCAGGTCGGCGACGTGCAGGCGGCTGTAGCGGTCGTGGTCCTCCGGCGGGTACGCCGCCCGGACGAACGGATCGGTGAACCACCGCCAGACGATGTTGCGGTCAGGCCCTTCCACGGTGCAGACGCACCCGAAAAGCGATTCGGCCATTGCGTTCTGCGCGAGCAGGTCGCCGAGGTCGCCGAGGATGTGCGCGGGCGTCTCGTCCAGCCGGTCAAGGAGGTAGAGCAGGCCGGGCCGGACGTACTCGCCGGCGAAGGGGCCCGCGGGCGGGCGGTGCCCGGCGAGGACGTACAGATGGTCGCGTTCGTCCTCGGTGAGCCGCAGCGCGCGGGCGAGCGCGCCCAGCAGCTGGGTGGACGGCTGCGGGCTCCGGGCCTGCTCGAGCCGCATGTAGTAGTCGGCGGACATGCCCGCGAGCTGCGACACCTCCTCGCGGCGCAGCCCCGGCGTGCGGCGCCGCGGCCCCGCCGGCAGGCCGACGTCCTGCGGCCGCAGCCGCTCCCGGGAGCGGCGGAGGAAGTCGGCGAGGTCGCGGCGGTTCATGTCCATACCTCAATGATCCGTCCTCGGACGCCGCCGAGCCTGGGATCGTTTGTCCTAGCCAGCGCGGTCCGCTTCTCACGCCCGCCGCGCGCTGGCAGCGTCGGAAGCATGACGAACCTGACCGTTGGCAACGCCCATATCACCTACCGGGCGGAGGGCTCCGGCCCCGCGCTCGTCCTCGTCCACGGCGTCGGCCCCGGCGCGGCCATGTGGGACGCGCTCGTCGGCCGCTTCACCGACCGCCGCACCGTGGTCCTGCCCGACCTCGCCGGCTCCGACCCCGTCGAGGACGACGGCTCGCCGCTGACCGTCGAGGCGCTCGCCGCCCAGCTCATCGCCGTGATCGAGGACACCGGCGCCGCGCCGGTGAACCTGCTCGGCTTCTCGATGGGCGCGCCGGTGGCCGCCGCAGCTGCCGCGCTGCGCCCCGACCTCGTCCGGCGCCTGATGCCCGTCGCGGGGTTCGCGCACGGCGGCGACCGGTACCTCCGGCAGCTGG
Organism: Actinomadura sp.; assembly: GCF_044508335.1. Classification (NCBI taxonomy): domain Bacteria; kingdom Bacillati; phylum Actinomycetota; class Actinomycetes; order Streptosporangiales; family Thermomonosporaceae; genus Actinomadura; species Actinomadura sp. The sequence goes on along the minus strand of NZ_JBIQHY010000013.1, from coordinate 2,773 downwards.
TCGACGCGTGGTTCGCCCTCACCGGCGAACCCGGCGGCTTCGGACGCCTGGGCACCCTGACCGCCTACAGCCCGGCGTTCCTGAACACGATGGCGCCCGAGGCGATCGAGCAGCTCCACGGCTTCATGCAGCCCACCGACGGGCGGCTGCGCCAGCTCGACCTCCTCCGCCGGCTCGACATCCGCGACCTGCTCCCGAAGATCGAGGCGCCGACCCTGGTGGTCGGCTGCACCCAGGACCGGACGGTCCCGGTCGAGAACCACCGGGAGGTGGCCGCGGCCATCGCCGGCAGCGAGTACACCGAGCTCGACAGCGGGCACGTCGTGATGATGGAGCGCCCCGACGAGTTCGTGGACCTCGTCCGGGACTTCTTCGACCGCCCCTAGCGGAGCCGGTTACATCCCATACCAGGCTGGGCGGTCCCTGTTAGAGTCCGCGCGCACCGAGCACGATGGGTCGCATGCGTCCCATCGATCAGCAGACCATTCTCATCACGGGCGCGACCGACGGGCTCGGCCGCGCCCTGGCCGCCCGGCTGGCCGCCGAAGGCGCGACCGTGCTCGTCCACGGGCGGGACGACCAGCGCGGCAAGGCGACCCTCCAGGAGATCGGCGGCCGGACGTCCTGGTACCGGGCCGACCTGTCGTCGCTGGCCGAGACCCGCGCGCTCGCCGAGGCCGTCCGCGCCGACCATCCGCGGCTGGACGTGCTGGTCAACAACGCGGGCATCGCCGGACCGGATTCGTGGCAGGCGAGCGCGGACGGCCACGAACTGACGTTCGCGGTCAACTACCTGTCGCACTACCTGCTGACACGGCTGCTGCTCCCGACCCTGGTCTCCTCGGCGCCGGCCAGGATCGTCAACGTCAGCAGCCTCGGCCAGCAGGCGATCGACTTCGACGACGTGATGCTCACCCGCCGCTACCGCCCCTTCGGCGCGTACTGCCAGAGCAAGCTCGCCCAGATCCTGTTCACCATCGACCTCGCGGACGAACTCGCCGGGACGGGCGTCACCGCGAACGCCCTGCACCCGGCCACCTTCATGCCGACCAAGATGGTCTCCTCGCCGGTCAGCACCCTCGAAGAAGGCGTGGAGGCGACGCACCGCCTCGTCACCGACCCGGCCCTGGACGACGTCTCGGGCCGCTTCTTCAACGGCCTCCACGAAGGCCGCGCGGACGACCAGGCATACGACCCGGAAGCCCGCGCACGCCTGCGCGCCATCTCGGACGACCTCACGTCGCCCTGACCGCGGTCAGGCGGCTTCCCATATCGGATGGGCCTGGACGCGGGAGAGGCGCCAGCCTTCCCGCGTCCGGGCGGCCCGCAGCTCGTAGCGCTCGCCGAGCAGGCGCGGACCGCCCTCGTGCGCGAAGACGGCGAGAAGGTTCGCGCTGATCAGCGCCGTGTCGCCGTCCACGTCGATGAGCGGACCGGTGATGAAGTGCTGGGTCGGCACCGCGTGGTTGCGGCGGGCCTGCTCCACGAGCGCGTCGACGCCCTTCGAGACGCCGCCCGGAGTGTGCGCCTCCGCGTCCTCGGTGAACAGGGCGCGTCCGTCGCCGGGGCTCTTGTCGTCCAGCCACCGCCCGAGGCGGCTGACCAGCGTCGACAACTCCTGCACATGGTCCATGACCACTCCATTCATTGGTGCGACCAACATTAACACGGAATTCATTGGCCCTACCAACAACCCCTAGACTGACGGCATGATGACGGCCGACGCCCGGACGCCCGAGCGCCTCCGGCATGCCCCGAGCTGGCTGATCAACCTCGTCTCGGCGCACAGCCACCGCCTGGTCGCCGCCCGCTTCGCCGCCGCGGGCGCCCGGGGCTACCACTTCCGGCTGCTCGCCGCCCTCGACGAGCACGGCCCGTCCAGCCAGGCCGCGCTCGGCCGCGACACCGGCATCGACCGCAGCGACGTCGTCGCCGCGCTGAACGAGCTCGCCGCGAAGGGCCTGGTCGAACGCTCCCCCGACCCGTCCGACCGGCGCCGCAACATCGTCACGCTCACCGCGGACGGCTCCCGCCACCTCAGCGAACTCGAGAAGGTCCTCGCCGGCATCCAGGACGAACTCCTCGCGCCGCTCTCCCCTGAGGAACGCGAACAGCTCATCGGGTTGCTCACCCGCCTAGCCGACCACCACGCGAAGGCCCGGTAAATCGATCGCGACCACCGCAAACCCGGCCCTATGCTTGGCGCCCCCCGACTCAAGGAGGCGCCCATGCTCCGGCTCGTCGAACTGCCGCCCGCCGCGATGACCGCACTGCTGGACGGAGACCTCGCCACGGCGAGCGCGGCCGCCGACGTCCCCCTCACCGACTACTTCATCACCGACGAGGCGAAGTCGCTGTGGCGCCTCCGCCTCGCCCAACTCGCCCGCGACCCGTCCCACGCCCCGTGGATCGTGCGGGCCGCCGTCGCAGAACCCGAAGGGCACGTCGTCGGCCACGCCGGCTTCCACGGGGCGCCCGAGGACGGCACGGTCACGATCGCCTACTCCGTCGACCCGGCGCACCGCCGCAAGGGCTACGCCCGCGCGATGCTCGCCGCCCTCCAGGAACGCGCGGCCGCCGACCCGACCGTCACCACCGTCCGCGCCACGATCAGCCCCGACAACCAGGCGTCCCTCGCCACGATCGCCGGCCAGGGCTTCACCTTCACAGGCGAACAATGGGACGACGAAGACGGCCGCGAACTAATCTTCACCCGCCCCGCCCGCTAACCCTCCCTGCGGAACGGAAGTCCCAACTCTTTGAGATAGGTGAT
>NZ_JBIQHY010000075.1:13160-33253 GCF_044508335.1 Actinomadura sp. | reverse complement strand
CAAAGAAGCGCCCCGGAGCCGAGGCTTCCGGGGCGCTTCGTGGGCGGTATCAGACGTCGCCCACGCCGTCGTCATCCGGGGCCATCGACTTGATGATGCGGTCGAGGTCTTCGAGTGTGGCGAACTCGACCACGATCTTGCCCTTGTTGCGGCCCATGTCCACGCGGACCTTCGTCTCGTACCGATCGGAGAGGCGGTCGGCGAGCTCCTTCAGGCCGGGGGCGATCGGCTTCTTCCGGCGGCCCTGCCGTGGCGCCTTCGGCTCGTCCTCCACCTCGCGGAGGGCGATCATCTCCTCCAGCGCGCGGACGGAGAGGCCCTCCTGGACGATCCGCTGCGCCAGGTGTTCCTGAGCCTCGACGCTGTCGAGGGAAAGCAGGGCACGGGCGTGGCCGGCGGACAGCACTCCGGCGGCCACCCGGCGCTGCACGGCAGGCGGCAGGTTCAGCAGCCGGAGCGTGTTGGTGATGTGCGGACGCGACCGGCCGATACGTCCGGCGAGTTGCTCGTGGGTGGCGCCGAAGTCCTGCAGCAGCTGCTGGTATGCGGCGGCCTCCTCCAGCGGATTGAGCTGCTGGCGGTGCAGGTTCTCCATGAGCGCGTCACGGAGCAGATCGTTGTCGCCGGTGTCGCGGACGATCGCCGGGATGACGTCCAGACCGGCCATCTTGGACGCCCGCCACCGGCGCTCGCCCATGATGAGCTCGTAGTCGTGCTCGTCCGACGCCGCCTTGCGGACGACGATCGGCTGCAGCAGTCCGACGATGCTGATCGACTCGGCCAGCTCCTGCAGTGCCTGCTCGTCGAAGTGCTCGCGCGGCTGGCGCGGGTTGACCGTGATGGACCCGACGGGCAGCTCCGCGAAGTGGGCGCCGGCGACCGGTTCGAGAGCCGGGCCGGGGGCGGCGGCCCCGTTCGCGACAGGGCCGCCCGGAAACCCGGGCTCGTTCGAACTGCCGGATCCGTCCGACGTCGGGGGCGGAGCGGTGGGGATGAGGGCACCGAGCCCCTTGCCCAGACCGCGTCGCTGCTGGCTCACTGGACAGCTCCTCCGTGGGCCATCTCCGAGGCGGCCTCGCTGTAGGCGAGCGCGCCGCTCGATCCGGGGTCGTAGGTCATGACGGACTGCCCGTAGCTCGGGGCCTCCGAAACCCGCACGCTGCGGGGGATCACCGTGTTGAGGACGACGTTTCCGAAGTGGTTCCGGACGTCCTCGGCGACCTGCGCGGCGAGGCGCGTCCGGGCGTCGTACATCGTGAGCAGGATCGTCGACACCTTCAGCTTCGGGTTCAGGTGGGCCTTGACGAGATCCACGGTGCGGATCAGCTGGCCGAGCCCCTCCAGCGCGTAGTACTCGCACTGGATCGGGATGAGCAGTTCGTCCCCGCCCACGAGCGCGTTCACCGTGAGCAGGCCCAGGGACGGCGGGCAGTCGATCAGCACATAGTCGAACTTTTCGGTCTCGTAGGCGTCGAGTGCCCGCCGAAGCCGTGACTCGCGGGCCACCTTGGAGACGAGTTCGATCTCGGCGCCCGCCAGGTTGAGCGTCGCGGGCGCGCAGTACAGGTTGGGGATCTCCGGCGCCTTGACGACGATGTCGGCCAGCGCCATGTCCTCGATCAGCACGTCGTAGATCGACGGGACCTCCGCGTGGTGCTCGACGCCGAGCGCGGTGGACGCGTTGCCCTGCGGGTCGAGGTCGACCACGAGCACCTGCGCCCCGTGCATGGCGAGGGACGCGGCGAGGTTCACCGAACTGGTGGTCTTGCCCACGCCGCCCTTCTGGTTGGCGATGGTGATCACGCGGCATCGGTCCGGCCGCGGCCACTCCCGTTCCCTGCGGCCGGACATGGCCTTGAGCGCGGTCACCGCTGTTTCATGTGAAACCTTGGCGTCCTTGAGCGCCTCGCGCACGAGTTCTGACTCCCCCTGATTCGGTCCCTTGCGCGGCCCCGGCGGATGTGCGCCGGCGTTCGTCGGAACATATCCGACGTTCTCCGCGGTCCCGGACGTCGTTGTACTCCACATCGCGTGCCCGGAGGGTGGGGTCTCCGGGCCTGGGACTCCCTGCGTCCCACCGGTGGACGGCGCCTGCATCCCCTCGTCCGCGCCGGATCCGCCCAGGCCGGACGGCTGCTCGTCGGGGGTTTCGTCGGCGCGGTCAGGCCGGCCCAGTCCTGGTCCCGTGCTCATGAAGACCTCTTCCTCGACCCTTTTGCACGCCGGGGGGCGCGCTGTCGTCGCCCGACAACCTCTCCTCGGCCGGCGACCACACGGACGAGTGTTGTCGGCGGGTCGACCATACCGCGACCGACTTGCAGCAGTTCCGTCGAGCGCGCCCCGAGCCGCTTCAGCACGGGCGCCGCCTCGTCCAGCTCAGCCTTGGCCCGTTCCCCCTTGAGCGCGAGGAGTTCCCCGCCCGGGCGCAGCAGCGGAAGGGCCCATTTCGCAAGGCGTTCGAGGGGCGCGACGGCGCGCGCCGTGGCCACTTCCACCGAGAACTCCTTGGCTACTTCCTCCGCCCGGGCCCGGCGCACCTCGACGTTCTTCAGCTCGAGCATCTGGACGCACTCTTCCAGGAAAGTGGTGCGGCGCAGCAGCGGCTCCAGCAGGGTGATCCGCAGGTCGGGCCGGACGATCGCGAGGACGATGCCGGGCAGCCCGGCACCGGAGCCGATGTCCACCACGTGCGCGTTCGGCGGGACGGCCTCGGACACCACCGCACAGTTGATCAGGTGGCGTTCCCAGAGCCGGTCGACCTCGCGCGGCCCGATGAGCCCGCGTTCGACCCCGGCGTCCGCGAGGAACGCCGCATAACGCTCCGCGACCGGCAGCGCGTCCCCGAATACCTCACGTGCACTCCCCACCAGACGAATCGTTCCACATGACGGGGCGGCCTCGTACATCTGAAACGTCCCTGTGGATGAGTTCGGGCGGCTGGACGGGCAGACCTTGCGCTATGGCAAGAAACACATGACCCCTCGGCATATTCGAGACTCGCCGGGTAGGGGTGCGGTGTCGCCCGACCGTCCCCCCGGAAGGAGCTCCGACAATGGGAATCGGAGTCAGTCTCGCATTCATCGCCGTGGGCGCGATCCTCGCGTTCGCCCTGCGCGTCGACCTCAGTGGCGTCGACATCCACCTGGTCGGCTGGATCCTGATTCTGGTGGGGCTGGTCAGCATGGGCTTCACCCTCAAATACACGCGGCCGCGGCGTGCCGCCGGCCGAGTCGTCGGCGTCGACCCCGCGTACGGCGACGAGCCCGGCACCATCGTCCGCGAAGAGCACATCATCGAGGACCCCGCCCCCATGGGGCGTCCGGCCCAGCGAGTCGAACGGGTGATCGAACATCCGGCGGACGAAGGCGTCACGCACGGCCACGTCGCGCAGGACCCGGCGTTCGCCCAGGACCCCGCGCACGCTCAGGACCCGGCGGAGGAGAACCGCCCGTCCGTCGTGGACTCCGGCGACCGCATCCCGCAACGCCGCAGGTGGAGGCGCACCGCTCGTCGATAACACGGACTCGGGTACCTGCTCGGTGTGCCAGGGCGGCGGTGCACACCGAGCTCCAGGGGCCCCGCGCCGGCCAGGGCGCGGGGCCCTTCCCGTGGTGACCGGTTATCCACAGTTCACCGTTCTCCGTCCCTGCGCCTGCGGGTGCTTGACCATGGAGGTAAGCGGTCCGCCCCCGGGCGGGTGGGGCCTGCTCTTCTAACCCGAAGCCCCGCACACCCGGGACCCCTGCATACCTTGACCCCGCACGCCAAGGGCTTCGCGCGCATAAATTTCGCGCGCATAAAGCGGCCCCGGTGCCGCGTGGATGCGCGGGCACCGGGGCCGCTCGAAAGTTCGCCGGCCGACCCGACACGGGCCGGCCTAAAGCCCGGCCGACCGCCTGAAAGCGGTGGAGCCGGGGGTCAGGCGGGGTAGACGACGACGTACCGGTCGGGCTCCTCGCCCTCGGACTCGCTGCGCAGGCCCGCCGCGGCCACCGCGTCGTGGACGATCTTGCGCTCGAACGGGGTCATCGGGGCGAGCGGCTTCGGCTCGCCGGCCTGCTTGACCTCGTCCGCGACGTCCGTCCCGAGCTTGGTGAGCTCGGCGCGGCGGCGCTCCCGGTAGCCGCCGATGTCGAGCATGAGGCGGGTGCGGTTGCCGGTCTGCCGGTGGACGGCCAGCCGGGTCAGCTCCTGCAGCGCCTCCAGGACCTCGCCGCGCTTGCCGACCAGCTCGTCCAGGGACGCACCGACGACGGCGACGATCGCGCGCTCGCCCTCGACGTCCATGTCGATGTCGCCGTCGTAGTCACCGATGTCCAGCAGGCCCTCGATGTAGTCGGCGGCGATCTCGCCTTCCTGTTCGAGCGCTTGGACGTCGACCTCGGTGGTGTCGGTCTGGCTCAACGGGGTCTCCTTCTCCGGCACGTGCTCGGGGTTCAAACTAGCGCTTCTGGGTGCCGCTGCGCTTGCTGCGCGGCTTACGGGTCGGCTGGTTGCGCACGACCTTCGGCTTGGCCTCCGGCTCGGGCGCCGGCTCCGGCTCCTTCTTCAGCCTCGCCTTGGCCCTCGCGCCGGACGGGCTCTGGCCGTTCTTGGACGCGGCCGCCCTGGCGCCCGCCTTCGAACCGGCCGTCTTCGACCCCGTCGACTTCGAAGACTTCGCCCCGGCCGTCTTGGCGCCGCCGGCCTTCGCGGTGGTGGTCGTCGCGGCCTCGCCGTCGGTGCCGGGCGGCGGGTACTTCTTGTAGATGTAGTGCTGCTGCGCCAGCGTCCAGCTGTTGGACGTCACCCAGTACATCAGCACGCCCAGCGGGAAGCCGAGGCCGAACAGGCCGAACAGCGGCGCGAAGAAGACCATCATCTTCTGCGCCTGCATCATCGGGTTCGAGTCGTCGGTGACCGGCTGCCGCTTCATGCTGGCCCGGACGGTGAAGAACGTCGTGCAGGAGCTGATCACCACGGCGATGCCGGTGACGATGATCGCGGTCCAGCTCTTGGGGTCGGCGCCCCACGCGTTCAGGAACGTGTCGGGGATGTGGGCGCCGAAGATGTTGGCGTTCTGCGCGCTCGCGACCAGGTCGGAGGAGACGGCGAAGACGCTCTGCCCCGGCTTGGCGTCCGAGATCCGCTTCAGCGTCTGGAACAGCCCGATGAAGATCGGCATCTGCACCAGGAGCGGCAGGCAGCCCGACAGCGGGTTGGCGCCGTTCTCCTGGTAGAGCTTCATGACCTCCTGGTTGAGGCGCTGCTTGTCGTTCTTGTACTTCTTCCGCAGCGCCTGAACCTTCGGGTTCAGTTCCTGCATCTTCCGCGAAGCGTGGATCTGCTTCACGAAGAGCGGGACGAGGATGAGCCGCAGCAGGACGGTGAGCAGGATGATCGAACCGCCCCACGCCCATCCGCTGTCCTTGGGGACGACCGTGCTGAGCCCCGTGTGGATCCACACGATGAGCTGAGAGACGATCTCGTACAACCAATCAAGCACCGGGCAGCTCCTTGGGCTCTGCTAGGGCGTGGCCGCTCTCCTCGCGGCCGGAGTTCGAGGGGGCCGCCGCGGTTCGCCGGGGAGGGGTCGTCCCCTCGGAATCCCCGGAGAAGACGGACGTTCCCTGTGAGAACGAATCACCGGTCTCTACGGATTCCCCAGAGGCGACTTTTTCCGCCGTTCCGGCCGGTGCGGCCGAATCGGCCGCTCCCGCCGGTCCGGTTCTTCCGGCCGTCCTCTTCGGCGGCACCGGGTCGTGACCCCCGGGGTTGAACGGATGGCACCGCCCGATCCGGCGGGCCGTGAGCCATGTGCCCCGCAGCGCCCCGTGCACCTGGAGCGCCTCCAGGCCGTACGCACTGCAGGTGGGATGGAATCGGCACTGCTGCCCGAGCAGGGGACTCAAGAAGCGGCGGTAGGCGCGGACGAGAAGGATCAGCACGGCCGCGACGGGACCCGGACGGCCCGTCTCGTGCTGTGCGGGGGACGCGGTCCCCTGCCGACTCCTCATCTTCGCCCCTTGGACGCGGGCCGCAGCAGCCGGTCGAGCGCCGACTCCAGATCCGCGGCCAGTTCGTCTGGACGCGCCGCTCCCGCGCGGGGGTTGGCGCGCACTACGAGCAGGCTACCCGCTGGGAGCCGGTCGAGGTGCGGGCGCATCAGGTGGCGGAGGCGGCGCCGCACGGTGTTGCGGACGACGGCGTTGCCGACGGTGCGCGCCACGATGAACCCCACCAGCGGCGGGGCGTCCGCCGCGGGCGCCTCGTCCCGCCGCAGCAGATGCACCACGACAGTCGGCCGTCCGGCGCGGCGACCGCGCCGGACGGCCAGCGTGAAGTCGTCCCGCCGCCGCATCCGGTTGCCGGACGGCAGCACAGGTCAGGTGGTCAGACCGCGATGCGGGCGCGGCCCTTGCTGCGCCGGCTCGCCAGGATCGCGCGGCCGGCGCGCGTGCGCATCCGCAGCCGGAAGCCGTGCTTCTTGTGGCGACGACGGTTGTTCGGCTGGAAAGTACGCTTGCTCACTTGAGGCTCCAGTGCTGCGGTCGTTCGGTAACGGTCGTGAGTCTCGATGCGTCGAGGGCCGCGTCCGGTCCCCCGCAGCGGGGGCCCACCCGGACTCGCCTGGAGGGGCTGCCGGCGGGCACGCGGCATCTCCGTCGATGCGACTCGACCTCAGCACGTTACGGGCTCCCCGGCCACGCGGTCAAACGGAGCGCCCCTCCGCGCCCGCCCGGGCGGGGATCTCGCGCCGCCCCGCGCACCGGTCGCGCGGTGCTGTGGAAGGGGGTGAGGTTCATGTTGCGGGTGGGGGCGGCACCGGTTAAGGTCGTCTGGGCGAGCCGACGCTCCTTCGATGAACTCGACGATCTGATGTCGGTCTTCTGCCTCTCGAGCCCCCGTTCCAGAACCACCCCGTACCGGCCGCGCGAAAGCCGGACCATTCCCGACCCCGCATTCCAGAGACCCGTCCCACGGGTTTTACACAGGTGCCGCATGCCTATGCACAGCATGTGGACAACTCTGTGGACAACTCGTGAGAGAGTAAGGCTTCCGCGTCGCGGTCGTGCCCTGAGAGGCGTGTCGTGTCCCGTGGGAGAGCCGGGTAGTCAGGTACTCCGTACGGCGGAGTCGGTGGGAGGGGGACCTTGCGCATGGACGGTCAGGATCTCGGATCGGTCTGGGCCCGCACCCTCACGGCACTGTCCGAGAGCGATCTGTCTCCGAGCTATCGCGCATGGCTGCCGATGGTCCGCCCGCTGGCGCTCGTCGAGGGGACGGCGCTGCTGGCCGCGCCCAACGAGTTCGCCAAGGACGCGCTGGAGACACGCCTCCGGAACCTCATCACGCAGGCCCTTTCCCGCGAGCTGGGCAGGGAGATCCGCGTCGCGGTGACCGTCCAGCCGGAGCCGCCGGCGGCGTCCTCCGGCGGCCCCGCGACCGGCCCCGGCTCCCGCTCCGGTGAGCCGCTTTCCGCACCGGTTCCCGGGCCCGGCGCGCATGACTCACCTTCTTCCTACGGCGAGTCCTACGGGGAACGGCCCCAGGACGACCGCGACAGGGACCGCCCCTACAACAACGGCGACTCGTCTTATGGCGAGTCTTATGGGGAGAGGTCCGAGCGCCCCTACCCGGAGCAGCCGTACAACGACCAGTCCTACGGGGACCAGGGGTACCGGCCGCAGTCGGGAGTTACCCACAGCCCCGGTCCGCCCGGAGGTTATCCACAGGCTGCGGATGACGACCGCGGAACGTATCCCCCCGCCCCGCGTCCTCCCTCCTACGGGACGGGGCCAGGGGGACGAGGCCCGTACGAAGGCCGCCCCTTCCCCGGCCATGGGGGCCAGGAAGGCTTCGGCGGCGAGGCCGCGCCGGGACGCCCGCCGCACTCCCACCTGAACGACCGCACGCTGGGCCCGCTCCGCGGCCGCGCGGAGCAGCAGGGCCACGAACCCCAGCACGGCGGCGGGAGCGAGACGCCGCTCGGGCACGCGGACGACTACCAGTCCGCGGAGTTCACGGGCGGCGAGCAGCAGTACCGCGGCGAGGAGCCCTACCGGGGCGAGTTCCGCGACGACGACGGCTCCGGAGCCCCCGCCTCCGCGCCGGGGGCCGGCGCGTCCGAGCACGCCAGGCTGAACCCCAAGTACACGTTCGAGACGTTCGTCATCGGCTCGTCCAACCGGTTCGCGCACGCAGCGGCCGTCGCGGTCGCCGAGCAGCCCGCCAAGGCGTACAACCCGCTGTTCGTCTACGGCGACTCCGGCCTCGGCAAGACGCACCTGCTCCACGCGATCGGGCATTACGCGCAGAGCCTCTTCAACGGGGCCCGTGTGCGCTACGTGAGTTCCGAAGAGTTCACGAACGACTTCATCAACTCGATTCGCGACGGAAAGGCGGACGGGTTCCGCCGCCGGTACCGGGACGTCGACATCCTCCTCGTCGACGACATCCAGTTCCTTGAGGGCAAGGAGCAGACGCAGGAGGAGTTCTTCCACACCTTCAACACGCTCCACAACGCCAGCAAGCAGATCGTGATCTCCAGCGACCGTCCGCCGAAGGAGCTGGTCACCCTGGAGGACCGGCTCCGCAACCGGTTCGAGTGGGGCCTGACGACCGACGTCCAGCCGCCGGAGCTGGAGACGCGCATCGCGATCCTGCAGAAGAAGGCCCGCCAGGAGGGCCTCGCCGCGCCGCCGGACGTGCTGGAGTTCATCGCGTCGCAGATCGCGACGAACATCCGGGAGCTGGAGGGCGCGCTGATCCGGGTGACGGCGTTCGCGAGCCTGAACCGGCAGTCGGTCGACATGAAGCTCGCGGAGATCGTCCTCAAGGACCTGATCCCCAACGACTCCGGCCCCGAGATCACCGCCGCGATGATCATGGCGCAGACGGTCGAGTACTTCGGGACGACGATCGAGGACCTGTGCGGGCCGTCCCGCTCCCGGATGCTCGTCACCGCCCGGCAGATCGCGATGTACCTGTGCCGCGAGCTGACCGAGCTGTCCCTCCCCAAGATCGGGCAGCAGTTCGGGGGACGCGACCACACCACCGTGATGCACGCCGAGCGCAAGATCCGGTCGCTGATGGCCGAGCGCCGCGCCATCTACAACCAGGTCACCGAGCTGACCGGGCGCATCAAGCACCAGGCCCGCAAGCGCTGACGCCCCGCGTCGTACACACTGTGGACAGCTCCGTGGCACCCCTGTGGACGAGGCTCCGCCCGGCCGTCCACACCCTGTCGAAGGCAAAGAGCCGACAAAATGCGCGCTTCCCCAGAGAACCGAAGCGGCTACTCACAGGTTGTGGAAAACCCTGGGGATTTTCGTGGATAACCCGGTGGGCAACCGCTGGAAAAGCTGAGGATGAAGAGTGGACGGATGTGGACCGGCTGTGCGCCCCGCGCCGCCGCCCTGGGGAAAACCGGTGGACGACCTGGGGACGCCTTGGGGACGGGCCTGTGGGCGGGCCCCGCGATCACGCGTCCTCTGTACACAGGCCGCCGAACCCGGTGCCATACCCGTGGAGAACTCGTGGAAAACCGGGGGATGACATGAGGATGACGTGTGGGGACGGTTTCGCCGTCCCCAGGCGCCCTCGCGCCGTCCACCGCCCGTGCACAGCCCCAGTGGACAGAGAAACGGGGTCTGACCTGCGAAAACTTGCTCTGTCCACACTATCCACGGCCCCTATTACTTGTACTGCACTACTTCTCTACTCAAGAAAAGATCCATCTCAAGTCAGGGCCTGGGGACAACGTGCCGCGAGCTCCCCGGCCCGGCAGAGATCACCTCACCCTTGTCCGACACCTGCAGGAGGCTGGTCCCGTTGAAGTTCCGCATCGACAGAGACGCCTTGGCCGACGCCGTCGCGTGGACCGCGCGCACACTCCCCGTCCGTCCCCCGGTGCCCGTCCTCGCGGGCATGCACCTCGTCGCCGGGGGCGAGGGCAACGACGACCGGCTGAAGCTGTCCGCGTTCGATTACGAGGTCTCCGCCCAGGTGTCCACGGAGATCGATGTGGAGGAGGCTGGGACGGCCCTCGTCTCCGGGCGCCTCCTCGCCGAGATCTCGCGCAGCCTCCCTCCCCACCCTGTGGAAGTCACGACGGACGGCGCGAAGGTGATGCTCCGCTGCGGCAGCGCGAAGTTCACACTCCTCACCATGCCTGTGGAGGACTACCCCACGCTGCCGGAGATGCCGCCGGCCGCCGGGTCGGTCGGCAGCGACGAGTTCGCCGCCGCCGTCTCCCAGGTCGCGATCGCCGCCGGCAAGGACGACACGATCCCGATGCTGACCGGCGTCCGGGTGGAGATCGAGGGCGAGACGGTCACGCTGGCGTCCACCGACCGGTACCGCCTGGCCGTCCGGGAGCTGCACTGGAAGCCGGAGCGCCCCGACTTCTCCGCCGTCGCGCTCGTCCCGGCGCGGACGCTCGCCGACACCGCCAAGTCGCTGACCGCGGGCGCCGAGGTGTCGATCGCGCTCGGCGGGACGGGCGGCACCGGCGAAGGCATGATCGGTTTCGCGGGCGGCGGCCGCCGCACCACGTCCCGCCTGCTGGACGGCGACTTCGTCAAGTACCGGTCGCTGCTGCCGAGCGAGTACGCGGGCCTCGCCGAGGTCCAGACCGCGCCGTTCATCGAGGCGGTCAAGCGCGTCTCGCTGGTCGCGGAGCGGAACACGCCCGTCCGGCTGTCGTTCAGCCAGGGCGAGGTCGTCCTGGAGGCGGGCACCGGGGACGAGGCCCAGGCCGTGGAGGCCCTGGAGGCGTCCCTGGAGGGCGAGGACATCGACATCGCGTTCAACCCCGCGTTCCTCCTGGACGGGCTGTCGGCGATCGGCTCGGACGTGGCGCGGCTGTCGTTCACGACGCCGACGAAGCCGGCCGTCCTCACCGGGAAGCCGCCGCAGGACGGGGAGAACCCGAACTACCGTTACCTGATCATGCCCGTCCGGCTGTCCGGATGAGTACCGTGCCCTGGGGCATGCCCCGGGGCATGCAGGGGACCACCGCGGGGGAGCCGCCTTCGCGGCGCGCGATTACGACCAGTTGTGCACAGGGGAGTGAGCTTTCATGGAGCTTGGGATCATCGGCCTGGGCAAGATGGGCGGCAACATGGCCGAGCGGCTGCGCCGCGGCGGCCACACTGTCGTCGGCTATGACCGCGATCCGCAGGTCAGCGACGTCGGGTCGGTGGAGGAGCTGGTCGAGCGGCTGTCCGCGCCGCGCGCCGTGTGGGTGATGGTGCCCGCCGGGGAGCCCACCGCGGAGACCATCCACAAGCTGGGGGAGGTCCTGCAGTCCGGCGACCTCGTCGTGGACGGCGGCAATTCACACTATGTGGACGACCTGAAGCACGGCGAGGAGCTCGCGGCCAAGGGCATCGGGTTCATCGACTGCGGTGTGAGCGGCGGCGTGTGGGGCCTGGAGAACGGCTACGCGCTCATGGTCGGCGGCGACGACGACAACGTGAAGCGGCTGATGCCGATTTTCGAGACGCTGAAGCCGGAGGGGGAGTTCGGCTTCGTCCACGCGGGCAAGGTCGGCGCGGGCCACTACGTGAAGATGGTCCACAACGGCATCGAGTACGCGATGATGCAGGCGTTCGGCGAGGGCTTCGAGCTGATCCAGGCGTGCGACCTGGTGACGCGGGTGCCGGAGACGTTCCTCAGCTGGCAGGAGGGCACGGTCATCCGGTCGTGGCTGCTCGACCTGCTGAACCGCGCGCTCGCCGAGGACCCCGAGCTGGACGACCTGCGCGGCTACGCCAACGACTCGGGCGAGGGGCGGTGGACGGTGCAGGCCGCCGTCCAGTACGCCGTGCCGCTGCCCGCGATCAGCGCCTCGCTGTTCGCGCGGTTCGCGTCCCGGCAGGAGGACTCCCCCGCGATGCGCGTCGTCGCCGCGCTCCGCAAGCAGTTCGGCGGCCACGCGGTGGCGGCCGCCGGCGACGGCGACTCCCCCGGCGCCGACGTCACCCCTCCCAAGGTCTGACCGGTCGCCCGCATCCGCGGCCGGCGAGCCGCGCCGCAGCCGGCCGCCGGGCCGCGCCTGCCGGGCCGCGCCTGCCGGGCTGTGCGGCTCGATCGGGCCCGGTGAGGCTCTACGCTCGTGTCTCGTGCACGTCGCCCACCTTTCGCTGCAGGACTTCCGGTCGTACCCGGCCGCCGAGGTCGCGCTCGAGCCCGGGGTCACGGCGTTCGTGGGCCCGAACGGGCAGGGCAAGACGAACCTGGTCGAGGCGATCGGGTACGTGGCCTCGCACAGCAGCCACCGGGCGGCCACGGACGCGCCGCTCGTCCGGCACGGGGCGCCGCGTGCGATCGTCCGGGCGGGCGTGGTGAAGGACGACCGCAAGGCGCTGATCGAGCTTGAGATCAACCCCGGCAAGGCGAACCGGGCGCGGCTCAACCGGTCCCCCGTCCCCAGGCCGCGCGAGATCCTGGGGATGCTGCGGACGGTGCTGTTCGCCCCGGAGGACCTCGCGCTCGTGAAGGGCGACCCGGGGGAGCGGCGCCGCTTCATGGACGAGCTGCTCACCGCGCGGGCGCCGCGGTTCGCCGGGGTGCGGTCCGACTATGAGCGCGTCCTCAAGCAGCGCAACGCCCTGTTGAAGTCGGCGGCCGCGCACAGGCGCTCCCCCGGCGCCGAGGTGCTCGCGACCCTGGACGTGTGGGATTCGCACCTGGCGCGCACCGGGTCGGAGCTCCTGGCGGCGCGGCTGCGACTGGTCGACGCCCTGCGTCCTCTCGTGGCGCGCGCGTATGCGGCCCTTGCGCCGAACAGCGGTGCCGCCGACCTCGTCTACAAGAGCTCGCTGGGGGACGTGGAGTTGTCCACAGACCGTGGACGACTGGCCGAGCAGCTCATGGCCGCGGTGGGTGAGAACCGCAAGCAGGAACTGGAGCGGGGTGTGAGCCTCGTCGGCCCTCACAGGGACGAGCTCGTCCTGCGCCTGGGGGAGCTTCCGGCGCGCGGCTACGCGAGCCACGGCGAGTCGTGGTCGTTCGCCCTGGGGCTGCGGCTGGCGGCCTACGACCTGCTCCGCGCGGACGGGGACGACCCCGTCCTCATCCTGGACGACGTGTTCGCCGAGCTGGACACGGGCCGCCGCAGCCGGCTCGCCGACATGGTGGCGCCGGCCGAGCAGGTCCTCATCACGGCCGCCGTCCCCGCGGACGTGCCCGCCGAACTGACAGGGGGCTCGTATACCGTCTCCGACGGCAAGGTCGTCCGGGACTGACCCATGGAAAGCCGGCCATCCGGCCTAAGCGGCGCGTGGTTCGGTCCGGGAGACCCCGCGAGCGGAACCGGAAAGGGGCGAGCGCGTGAGTGATGATCCACAGGATGTGCATGACCTCTCCTCCGAGTCCCCCGAGTCCCCCGAGAACGGATCCGCAGGCGCCGCGGCCGGGGCTCCGGACCCCGCGCCTCCGGCCAAGTCGGGGATCGAGCTGGCCCGCGAGGCCCTCGCCCAGGCGAAGGCCGACGCGCTGAAGCGCGGCACCCTCCCCGGCCAGAACGGCAGGCGCAAGGGCACCGGACGCGTCGTCCGGGTCCGGGAGCCGGGGCGGGGCGGCGACCCCAAGCTGTTCGGCGCGGCGATCCGCGACCTGCTGGCGTCCCGCGGCTGGGAGCAGCGGGCGGCCGTCGGCGGCGTGTTCGGCAACTGGGCGGGCATCGTCGGCGCCGAGCTCGCCGAGCACACCCGCCCGGAGCGCTTCGAGGACGGCGTGCTGACCGTCGCCGCCGACTCCACGACGTGGGCGACGCAGCTGCGCCTGCTGTCGTCCACTCTCGTCCGGCGGCTGAACGAGGAGCTCGGGCACGGCACCGTCCGCCGGGTGAAGGTCGTGGGCCCGTCGTCCGGCCCCCGCCGCACGGGCGCGTGGCGGGTACGTTGAGCCCGCAGCGGCCTCGGCGCGCCGTGGGACGCCTGCGGCGGGTGGGAACATCTGTTCGCCGGACGGGCCGCCCGATTCAGCGGCCAGCGCCACGTAGGCCAGAGAACCCCCCTGGACCTATGGGGGGATGTGGCTCCGCTCCCGATCGGCCGCCACACGCGCACACAGCGCTCGTGAGTGCCACTTTTCGCCGCGCTACCCGGTAGAATGTAGGTGGTTCAGGATGCTGCGCCGCCGTGGGGCGCCCGGGCTCTGACCAAGGCGAACAGAGCGTGACCGGGTGCCCCCATGTGTGTTACGGGGCACATCGCGCCTCCCTCGGGTGCGGAGCGGCAGACATCCCCGGCAGGAGGATCTCTTTTGGCGTACGACGCTAGTTCGATCACTGTCCTTGAAGGGCTTGAGGCGGTCCGCAAGCGCCCCGGCATGTACATCGGCTCGACGGGCGAGCGCGGCCTGCACCACCTCGTCTACGAGATCGTGGACAACGGGGTCGACGAGGCCCTGGCCGGCCACGCCGACAACATCGTGGTGACGCTGCTGGCCGACGGCGGTGTGAGCGTGGACGACAACGGCCGCGGCATCCCCGTCGGCGAGCACCCTGTGGAGAAACGTCCGGCCATTGAGCTGGTGTTCACCACGCTGCACGCGGGCGGCAAGTTCGACGGCAAGTCCTATGCGGTCTCGGGCGGTCTGCACGGTGTCGGCTCGTCCGTGGTGAACGCGCTGTCCACCCGGCTGGAGGCCGAGGTCCGCCGCAACGGGCACGTGTGGCGCCAGTCGTACACGTGGCGCGGCCCCGAGGCGGAGCTCCAGAAGGGCGAGGAGACCGACGAGACCGGCACCCTCATCAGGTTCTGGCCGGACCCGGAGATCTTCGAGACCACCGAGTGGAACTTCGAGACCCTCTCCCGCCGCATGCAGGAGATGGCGTTCCTCAACCGCGGCCTCGCCATCACCCTGCGGGACGAGCGCCCCGACCACTCCAACGGCGAGCCGCACGTCGTCCGCTACCACTACGAGGGCGGCATCGAGGACTTCGTCCGCTACATCAACGCGCGCAAGGACGCCGTCCACGAGTCGGTGGTGTACTTCTCCGACGACACCGAGGGCATGTCGGTCGAGATCGCCATGCAGTGGAACTCGTCGTACGCCGAGTCCGTCCACACCTTCGCCAACACGATCAACACGGCGGAGGGCGGCACCCACGAGGAGGGCTTCCGGGCGGCGCTGACCGCGATCGTCAACCGGTACGCCCGCGACAAGGGCCTGCTGCGGGAGAAGGACGACAACCTGACCGGCGAGGACGTCCGCGAGGGCCTCACCGCGATCATCTCCATCAAGCTGGCCGACCCGCAGTTCGAGGGGCAGACCAAGACCAAGCTCGGCAACACCGAGGCCAAGTCGTTCGTGCAGCGGGCCTGCAACGTCTACCTGCGCGACTGGTTCGAGGAGAACCCGGGCGAGGCCAAGGAGATCATCAACAAGGCGTCGCAGGCGGCGCGCGCGCGGGTCGCGGCGCGGCAGGCGCGCGACCTGACCCGCCGCAAGAGCCTGCTGGAGTCGACGTCGCTGCCCGGCAAGCTGTCGGACTGCCAGTCCACCGACCCGGCGAAGTCCGAGCTGTACATCGTCGAGGGCGACTCGGCGGGCGGCTCCGCGAAGGGCGGCCGCAACCCGCACTTCCAGGCGATCCTCCCGATCCGCGGCAAGATCCTCAACGTGGAGAAGGCCAGGATCGACAAGATCCTGAAGAACAACGAGGTGCAGGCGATCATCACGGCGCTCGGCACCGGCGTGCACGACGAGTTCGACATCAGCAAGCTCCGCTACCACAAGATCATCCTGATGTCGGACGCCGACGTCGACGGCCACCACATCAACACGCTGCTGATGACGCTGCTGTTCCGGTTCATGAAGCCGCTGATCGAGGCCGGGCACGTCTACCTGTCGCAGCCCCCGCTCTACAAGATCAAGTGGGACGCGCGGGGCTCCGACGCCGACTACGCCTTCTCCGACGCCGAGCGCGACGCGATCATCGAGGCCGGGATCGCCGCCGGCAAGCGCGACCCCCGCCCCCGAGACCAGGTGCAGCGCTTCAAGGGCCTCGGCGAGATGAACGCCAACGAGCTGTGGGACACCACCATGGACCCCGACAACCGTGTCCTGCTGCAGGTCCAGCTGGACGACGCCGCCCAGGCGGACGAGCTGTTCAGCGTGCTCATGGGCGAGGAGGTCGAGCCCCGCAGGGAGTTCATCCAGCGCAACGCCAAGGACGTGCGCTTCCTCGACATCTGATGTGCGCGCCAGGCGGGGCTCCCGCCCGCCACGGCTCCCGCGGCTCCCGCAGGCCGGGCTCCCGCAGGCAGGCGCACATCCCACCCGCTGAGCTTCCCATCGAGCAGAAGAGGTCTTCAGAGTGACGGACGTGACCACAGAGGGCGGCCACCCCGGCGAACGGATCGAGCCGGTCGACATCCAGGTCGAGATGCAGAAGAGCTACCTCGACTACGCGATGTCGGTCATCGTCGCGCGCGCGCTGCCCGAGGTGCGCGACGGGCTCAAGCCCGTCCACCGCCGGGTCCTGTACGCGATGTACGACGGCGGCTACCGGCCCGACCGGGGCTACTTCAAGTGCGCCCGCGTCGTCGGCGACGTCATGGGGAACTACCACCCGCACGGCGACTCCGCCATCTACGACGCGCTCGTCCGGCTCGCGCAGCCCTGGTCGATGCGGTACCCGCTGGTCGACGGCAACGGCAACTTCGGCTCGCGCGGCAACGACCCCGCCGCGGCGATGCGGTACACCGAGTGCCGCATGGCGCCCCTCGCGATGGAGCTGCTGCGCGACATCGACAAGGAGACCGTCGACTTCTCCCCCAATTACGACGGCCGCTCCCAGGAGCCGGACGTCCTGCCGTCCCGGTACCCGAACCTGCTGGTCAACGGGTCCGCCGGCATCGCGGTGGGGATGGCGACGAACATCCCGCCGCACAACCTGCGCGAGGTCGCCGACGGCGTCCGCTGGTACCTGGAGAACTACGGCGCGTCCGACGACGAGCTGCTCGAAGCGCTCATCGAGCGGATCAAGGGCCCGGACTTCCCGACCGCCGGCCTCATCGTCGGCCGCAAGGGCATCGAGGAGGCGTACCGCACCGGCCGCGGCTCCATCACCATGCGGGCCGTCGTCGACGTCGAGGAGATCCAGGGCCGCACCTGCCTCGTCGTCACCGAACTCCCCTACCAGGTCAACCCGGACAACCTCGCGCTGAAGATCGCCGACCTGGTGAAGGACGGCAAGCTCGACGGCATCGCCGACGTCCGCGACGAGACGTCCGGCCGGACGGGGCAGCGCCTCGTCATCGTGCTGAAGCGCGACGCCGTCGCCAAGGTCGTCCTGAACAACCTGTACAAGCACACCCAGCTGCAGGAGACGTTCGGCGCGAACATGCTCGCGCTGGTCGACGGCGTGCCGCGCACCCTGCGCATCGACCAGTTCGTCCGGCACTGGGTCGCGCACCAGGTCGAAGTCATCGTCCGCCGCACCCGGTTCCTGCTCCGCAAGGCCGAGGAGCGCGCCCACATCCTGCGCGCCCTGCTGAAGGCCCTCGACCGGATCGACGAGGTCATCGCCCTCATCCGGCGCTCCCCGTCCGCCCAGGAGGCGCAGCAGGGCCTGATGGGGCTGCTGGAGATCGACGAGATCCAGGCGCAGGCCATCCTCGACATGCAGCTGCGCAAGCTCGCCGCCCTGGAGCGCCAGCAGATCACCGACGAGTACGACAAGCTCATGGCGGAGATCGCCGACTACAACGACATCCTCGCCTCGCCCGACCGGCAGCGGCAGATCGTCGGCGACGAGCTCGCCCCCATCGTCGAGAAGTACGGCGACGAGCGCCGCACCGAGATCGTCCCGTTCGACGGGGACGTCTCTTACGAGGACCTCATCGCCGAAGAGGACGTCGTCGTCACCATCACCCGCGGCGGCTACGCCAAGCGCACCCGCACCGACCAGTACCGGGCGCAGCGGCGCGGCGGCAAGGGCGTCCGCGGCGCGCAGCTGAAGCAGGACGACATCGTCGACCAGTTCTTCGTCACCTCGACGCACAACTGGATCCTGTTCTTCACCAACAAGGGCCGCGTCTACCGGGCCAAGGCGTACGAGCTGCCGGACGCCGGCCGTGACTCGCGCGGGCAGCACGTCGCGAACCTGCTGGCCTTCCAGCCGGACGAGCGCATCGCCCAGGTGATGGACCTCCGCGACTACGACGTCGCCCCCTACCTCGTCATCGGGACGAAGAAGGGCCGCGTCAAGAAGACCGCGCTGCGCGACTTCGACTCGCCCCGCACCGGCGGCATCATCGCCATCAACCTCGTCGAGGGCGACGAGGTGATCGCCGCCCGGCTCGTCTCCGCCGAGGACCGGCTGCTGATGGTCTCCACCGGCGCCCAGGCGATCAAGTTCCGCGCCGACGACGAGTCGCTGCGGCCGATGGGGCGCGCCACGTCCGGCGTCATCGGCATGCGCTTCGACGAGGACCAGGAGGTCCTCAACATGCTCGTCGTCCACAACGGATCCGACGACGTCCTGGTGGCCACCCGGGGCGGCTACGCCAAGCGCACTCCCGTGGACCAATACCCTCTCCAGGGTCGTGGGGGTAAGGGCGTCCTCACCGCTAAGATCGTTGAATCGCGCGGGATGTTGGTAGGGGCGCTGATAGTCGGCCCCGACGACGAGGTGTTCGCGATGACGTCGAACGGTGGCGTGATCCGCACCACCGCCGCGGAGATCAAGCAGTCCGGCAGGCAGACCATGGGCGTCCGCCTGATGAACCTCGCGGACGGGGACAGCGTCGTGGCGATCGCGAGGAACGTAGAGTCCATCGAGGACTCGGACGACGGCGAAGGGGGCGACGGTGAGTGACGTATTCTGCATCGTCACCGAGCCGCTAGGCCAGGAGGACGACACGTGAGCACCGAGCCCGGCAAGAACAAGGGCGGTCCGCCCGGCGCGGCCGGTCAGGGGAAGGGCGGCGCCGCCAAGAAGCCCGGCGCCGAGCCCGAGCCGTCCAAGACCGGGACGAAGCCGTCCAAGACCGTCGCCGCCGCGTCCGCCAAGCCCGGGCGGGACGAGACGACGGTCGACCTCGACACGCCGGACGGCGACGGGAAGCCGGGCTCGCCGAGCGCCGACACCACCCGCATCGACCTGGCCAAGATCGAGGAGGAGAAGCCGGCGAAGGACGCCGGCACCCCCGAGATCGCCCCGGTCAAGGACCCGGCCGACGACCCGCCCTCCGCGTCCCCCGGCTCGGCGGGCTGGGCCAAACCCGCCGAGCCGTCCGGTTCGGTCTCTGCAGGACGTACGGAGAGCGCCGGCAAGCCGTTCAACGCGTCCCCCGGCAACTCCTCCAAGCCCACGTCATCGGGCGGCACCCGCCGCGGCTTCGCCGGCACCGTCCTGAAGGACCGCCCGTCGTCCACCGCCGTCGCCCCGGCGAACTCGGCCAAACCCGCGAACACCAAACCGGCCCGCAAGGCCCAGCTCCAGCTCGCCAGGCTCGAGCCGTGGTCGGTGATGAAGTTCAGCTTCGTCATGTCGCTGGTCTGCTTCGTCATCCTCCTCGTCGCCGTCATCGTCCTGTACGTGATCCTCGCTGGCCTCGGCGTGTTCGACGCCATCAGCGACACGATCAACAGCCTCACCCGCGAACAAGGCGAAACCACCGGCAGCGTCGACGCCGGCAACTGGTTCTCCTTCTTCCGCGTCTTCGGCTACACCGTCCTCGTGGGCGCCCTGAACGTCATGCTCATCACCGCCCTGTCCACGGTCGGCTCCGTCATCTACAACCTCGCCGCCGACCTGGTCGGCGGCGTCGAGGTCACCCTCAAGGAGGCCGAGTAGCCCCGCCCCGCCGCCGCCCGGCAACCGATTTCCGGTTGTCCGCCCAGATGGGGTAACCTCTCGTTGCGCCGCCAGGGGCGGCGGCACACTCCGGGCCTATAGCTCAGTCGGTTAGAGCGCATCCCTGATAAGGATGAGGCCGGTGGTTCAAGTCCACCTAGGCCCACTTCGGAGTTGGGAGTGACGTGCTCGGAGCCCTGGGGGCTCCTCGCCGTCACTCCTTCGTCATTTCTGCCTGGGGGGCGACCCCCAGACCCCCGATGTGGGGGCTCCGCCCCCACGCCCCCTCCCGGCT
>NZ_JBIQHY010000075.1:6371-13060 GCF_044508335.1 Actinomadura sp. | reverse complement strand
GGGCGACCCCCAGACCCCCGATGTGGGGGCTCCGCCCCCACGCCCCCTCCCGGCTGAGCTTTCCGCGTTTCGTCCTGTCTGTGCGGGGTTGCTGCCCTCGTCCTCTTTCCGCCGCTTCTTCAGCACGCCGACTGAGGCCCGAACCCCTGTGGGGCTCCGCCCCTACATCTCCTCCCGGGGCCTGCTGCGATTCCTATGATGGCGTCCATGAGGGCGGTGCCGATCGCGTGGTCGGACTACTTGTATCCGCTTCCGTAGTGGCCCCACGGCGTGCCTATGGCCAATCCGGCCGGCGTTCTTCGAAACGACTGCATGGGACCTCGGCATCACGGGGGTGGATCTCGGTGAAGGCGCGGGTTGGAGTCTGATGGAGTAGTGGGGCGTCGTCGGTGATGGTCGGGAGCAGTTATCCATAAGGTGGGAGTGTTTCTCCACAGGTTGTGGATAACTGTGCCGCGGTTTCGTTTCTGGTTCGGGTGGCCGGGGGAGTCGGAGGGCGTTGGTGCAGGCTACGCCGGCTGTCTGGGGAGGGTCAGGTCGAACTCGGCGTGCCGGAAAGGGGTTTCAACGCCGTTGAGTGCGGCGGCCGCCTCGTCGTGGGACTCGGCGAAGTCGACGATGAGGCTGTGCTTGACCGCGAAGACGGCGTCCGAGTCAAGGTAAGGGCTGTCGGCCACGAAGATATGAGTGGTCAGGGGCACGTGGCCGTCCGCCCGGACGATGAAGTGAATGTGCGCGGGACGGTAGGGATGCCGCCGGGTGGCCTTGAGAAGCTGCCCGACCGGGCCGTCCGTGGGGATCGGGTAATGGCTGGGGACGACTGTGCGGAAACGGAAGCGTCCCTCATCGTCGGTGCGGAACAGTCCACGGCCGTTGCCGGGTGGCTGTGAATCCGGCCGTTGGACGTCGTAGAAGCCGTTTTCATCGCACTGCCATACGTCGACTTCAGCATTGGGCAGTGGTGTTCCGTCTGTGCTCAAGACTCGGCCCGATACCACGCATGGTTCGGCTTCGCCCACCAGGTCGATGCTGTCGCCCAGCTCCCGCGGTGGCGACTCGACCATGTGGAAGGGGCCCAGGACGGTGCTCTCCGTCCCGCCTTCCTGCTCGTTGAGGGTTTCCACGAGCATTGAGACGCCGAGGACGTCCGACAGCAGGACGAACTCCTGCCGTGTGTCAGTGCATGCCTGACCCACCGCGGTGAGAAACTCGATCCCGCGTTCCCACTCCTCGACGGACGGCCTGGCCTCGCGGACGAACGCGTGCAGGTGGCGGGTGAGCGTGTTCAGCAGTTCCCGGAGGCGTGCGTCCGGAGTCTCGCTGAAACTGTTCTGAACGGCCTCTGTGGCGGTGTGCTCGGTGAAGTCCACGATGCCTCCCGACCTTGTTGTCCACAGTCTGTGGAAAACCCTCGCGGCCAGTGCCTGGGTATGGGTGCTACTCCATCCTCTACCTCTGCGGCTTCGGGCGGGCAGATGACGCTCCAACCCTGGCGCGGCGACGTCGAATTGCATCTCTTCGGGTCGCGAAAGCATCTCACCGCGAGCGTGGATGACCTGTACGGCGGACTCAAGCGGGCGCTCGGGCGGGTTCCCACGCGGGGCTGCCCAGGATCAGCGCCCTTCGGGACACGTCATACGGCGTCCGGTAGTTCCTCCTCAGTGATCCGGATGGCCTCCAGCCGCGCCCACCTTGAGGCGATGCCGGCGTAGGGCCGGTGGCCGGTTGGGGACGTGGCTGGGGATTGCCGGTGGGCGGCGTTGTCCACTGCCCGGCTTCGGTTGTGGAGGAGATTCGCCCACAGGCTGTGAATGCGGTGTGGGCGAGAGGCGTCCCACGGTGCTCTTAGTCCAGGTCATCGGCTTTTCCACGACGTGGACAACGAGGCGGGACGGCTGGGGGCGACCTGGGGAAGAATGGTGGACGCCGAACCGGCCGGTCGTACCCAGGGTGTGCACAGAAGTTATCCACAGGGTGTGGATTCTGTGGACGGCGGCCGGGGTGCGTGGATGATGGAGAGGACGGCGCCCGGCGGGGCGCCCGAAGCGTGGAAAACCCGGCTGTTCTGGGGATCCGCCTGTGGACGCGACCCCCGGATCGCGTGTCACCAGGGACGAGGAGGTGTGCGTCATGGTTGTCCACAACCTGTGGATGACGGGCTCTACAGGTCAGTGGCCCGCGGGTGCCGGGGCTGGTAGATCGGCAGCTCGGCGCCGCTCGGCAGCCTGATCGCCGCGAGCAGTCCCCAGCCCTGATCGCTGACCTGCGCGTCGACCTGGACGCCTTTGCGGGCGAGGTCGTCCAGGGTGGCGCGGATGTCGTCGCACATCAGGTAGAACTCGTGGCGGGGCTCCTCGTCGGTGGGGTGCGCCGCCACCTCCGCCGGAGGCAGCTTGAAGATCAGCCATCCGTGACCGGCGTCGACGTCGGGCAGGCCGAGCACGTCCCGCAGGAACGCGCGGTCCGCTTCGGCGTCGCGGCTGTAGAGGATCACGTGTGCACCGTTGATCATGACCGTTCCCTTCGTTTCCACCGGTCCCTACCCCCCATCGGCCGCCCGTCGGCCGTGTCGGGGATGAGGTTGGAGGTGTTCTCCGTTAGCTCGTACATGACTGGCGTGATCCGGCTTCGCGCCGCCCAGGCCGCCGGCGTGCCGCACCCGGCGGGAAGCGGGTGCGCCGGCGTACGGTGGACTGCGGCCGGTGCCGAACGGTCCCGGGGCGTCGCGCGGCACATCGTGGAACCCCCTCCGACCTGCGAACACCAGTTCGAATACATGCTACGCTCCCGGCATGGGGCAGTTGCTGAACGAGCCGGTCCGAACGGAGCACGACCCGGCGGGACGGCTCACCGCGTACGAGTGGCGGGGGACGCGCTACGCGGTGGACGAGGTGCTGAAGACCTACGGGACGGCCCGCGAGGGCAGGGTCTACCGGGTCCGCGTCACCGGCGCCGAGGGCGTGGCCGTCGCGGAGCTGGGCCGTGACGAGGACCGCTGGCGGCTCCGGCACGTCTTCTCGGCCTGACCTCCTCCTCGGGCGCGGCGGCGCGCCGTCCGCCGACCAGACCCTCTGGACCCGCGTCGCCGGGATCCAGGGCGCGCCGCTCGACCTGCTGACGGCCAGGATCGGCCGCCGCCACTACGCGCCGCACACCCACGACGAGTACGCCATCGGGGTGACGGTCGACGGCCTGGAGACGATGCGCTACCGGGGCGAGAAGATCTACTCGGCGGCCGGCAGCCTCGTCGTGGTCGAGCCGGGGGAGGCGCACACGGGCGGTCCGGCGCGCCCGGACGGGTTCGCCTACCTGTGCGTCTACCCGGGCGCCGAACTGCTGGGCGCCGCGACGACCGCGGAGCCCGGCCCCGTCCCGGCCGAACCCCACTTCCGCGACCCGATCATCGACGACGTCCGGCTCGGCCAGGAGCTGCGGCTGGCCCACCGTGCCCTGCGGCTCGGCGAAGACCCGCTGGAGGGCGAGTCCCGGCTGCTCGGAGTGCTGGGCGCGCTCGTCCGGCGGCACGCGGTCCACGCGCCGAAAGCGGTGCCGGAACACCGGCGATCCGACTCCAGGGGCATCGCGCGGCAGGTCGCGACCCGCCTCTCGGACGAGATGGCCGCCCCGCCGACGCTCGCCGAAATGGCCGCCGACCTGGACCTCTCCCGCTACCAGCTGCTGCGCGCGTTCCGCGACGCGGTGGGCATGCCGCCGTACGCGTGGCTCGCCCAGCACCGGGTGACGCGGGCCCGGGCGCTGCTGGAGACCGGGCACCGTCCGGCGGAGGCGGCGACGCTCGTGGGGTTCGCCGACCAGGCGCACCTCACCCGCTGGTTCCGCCGCGTGGTCGGCGTCACGCCCGGCGCGTACCGCAACAGCGTTCAAGACAGCGCGGCCCGCCGACAGGCATCCTGAGAACGTCCGCCCCGATGGGGCCGGCCGAAAGTGCTGGTCACGCCGAGTGGCCCGGCACCGATCGCCGTCGGGACCAGATGCCGCGGCGCAGGGATCCGCTGCGCGGCGGGATCATCCCGGCGGCGGTCGCGACCGGGTCCGGGCACGCCGCACAGGTTCCGCCGCCGCAGCGAGGTCCGCCCGGTGCTGATCAGCGGCTCGGATACCGCTGTGCGGGGGTCGCTGCCGCGAAGTCGCGGCAGTGTCCGGTGCCGTGGCCGGGGCCGAAGGCGCCCGGCGGGGCGGGCGGAACGGGAACGGAGGTCGTGTTGAGTCGCCGTGGCTGGATTCTGTTCGCGCTGATGAGCGTGCTGTGGGGCATCCCCTACCTGATGATCAAAGTGGCGGTCGAGAGCGTCTCGGTGCCGATGGTGGTGTTCGCGCGGACCGCGCTCGGCGCCCTCATCCTGCTGCCGCTGGTGCTGCGGTCCGGGCAGCTGGACGCGGTGCGCCGGCACTGGCGCCCGCTGCTGCTGTTCACCGCGGTCGAGATCCTCGGCCCGTGGGCGCTGCTGTCCGACGCCGAGAACCGGCTGACCAGCTCCATGACCGGGCTGCTGATCGCGGCCGTCCCCATCGTCGGGGTGGTGCTGGCCCGGCTCACCGGCGACGGGGAGCGGCTCGGACCGGTGCGCTGGGCGGGGCTGCTCGTCGGGCTGGCCGGCGTCGGCGTCCTCGCCGGGCCGCATCTCGGCGGCGGCAGCGCGCGGGCGATCGGCGAGGTCATGCTCGTCGCGCTCGGATACGCGATCGCCCCGATGATCGCCACGCGGCGCCTCCAGGGCCTGCCCAGCCTGCACATGGCCGCGTTCGCGCTGGCCATCGCCGCGCTGATCTACACCGGTCCCGCGATCGCCACCTGGCCGGACGCGATGCCGAGCGGGCGCGTGCTGGCCGCGCTCATCGGCCTCGGCCTGATCTGCACGGCGCTGGCGTTCATCGTGTTCTTCGAGCTGATCCGGGAAGTCGGCACGTCCCGCGGCATGGTGTTCACGTACGTGAACCCGGCCGTGGCGGTCGCCGCCGGGGTCGTGTTCCTCAACGAGCCCCTCACCGGGACGATCATCGCGTCGTTCGTGCTGATCCTGCTCGGGTCCGTCCTCGCCACGGCGCACCGCTCCCCGTCACCCGAGGCGCCCGCTGCGCCCGCGCCCGGCGATGACAAGGCGGACGCTGCGAAGACCGCCCCGGAGCCGGCGTCCGGGTGAGGGGCGGCGGGGTCGTCGGCCGGCGCGCGCGACGACCAGCCGCCCCGAAGGGCGGAGGCCGCAAGACGACGCCGGCCGCGATACCGCGGCCGGCGTTCGCCGTCCCTACGGGTCCGGTGGACCGAGCAGCCTGATCGGGCAGAGCGTCGCGGTCGTGCGAGGTCGTCGAAGCGGGCAGCCTGGGCCTGCGGGGCAGCGCGGCCGTGTCGCAGGCGCCCGCCGTCCGTCCTGCGCGGCTCAGCGGAGCGTGACGATGAAGCGCTGGGGCTTGCCGATGTTGCCGGACGGGTCGGTGGCGCGGTACTCGATGGTGTGGCGGCCCTTGCCGAGCTTGCCGTAGGTGAGGCCGTCGATGACGGTGCCGTCCGCGGTGAACAGCCAGGGGGCGGACGAGTCGGTCGGCCAGCCGAAGTAGTTGAACCAGCCGTCGCCGTCCACGCGGAACTCCGAGATGACCACGCCGGGACGGTCGTCGGTCCCGGTCAGCCGCATGGTGAACGGGCCGTCGAACACGAACTCGGACGTGTGCCCCGCCCGGACCCGGCTCTCTGCGGCCTTGGACAGGGCGTACGCCACTGTCGGACGTTCGGCGTCGACCGTCCACACGCGGCTGTTGGAACCGACCCTCGCGACCAGCGTGTGCGTACCTGCGGACAAGCGGAACCGTCCGAGATCGATGTCCCGGTCACCGCCGCGTACGCGGCGCCCATCGAGCTCCCAGTGCACCTTGGGCGCGAACCGTGCCGGGTGGGTCGTCTCCACGTACACGACGGATTCGGCACCAACCGGCTTGCCGGTCGGCGTAGAGGAGCTGAAGTCGACCGGCATGGTCGCCGATGGGGTCTTCAAGCTGGTGTTTACACTCCACGTGCGACCCTGAGTGAGCGCGGGCGACGTCCTGATCGCCGGGTCTCGGACGAAGTCGGTGGGGTCTGTGACCGTCACCTTGACGGTGTGCGTGCCCTTCTTGAGGTGCAGCCCGGCGAGGTCGAGGTTGGAACCCTTTCCGGCGGTCTTCCCATCGACCGTCCACGCAATGGACAACCGGTGACTAGCGGGATGCATCGTCTCCACCCATAGGACACGGTCGTCGCCCACCGGAGCATCCGTCGGCGTGTGCGCTTGGACCAGGTTCACCTTGGCTGAGATCCGCTCTGTCATCCGCTCACGCGCGACCTGGTCGTAGTAGTAGCCGAGCGTCTTCATCATCGAGTGCCGGCTCGGTCTCCACACGCCCTTGCTGAAGTAGAGGCCGCCCTCGTAGCGTCCGATGACGCCTCCGGCCTCGCTCCGTTCACCCAGCCACCGCCACCACTTCTTCTTCTGCGCCTTCATCTCGTGCTCGGTCAGCAGCGTGTGGTGGATCGAGTCGGGCTCGGGGCCGGTGTACGTCCCACCGGGCACACCCCGTTGGTAGTAGTCGTACTCGTCGTTCAGCCCGCCCAGCGAGTGCCCGAGTTCGTGCGGCGCTATGAGAGCGGACATCGCGTTGCCGCCGGAGGCCGTCGCGTATGTTCCCCCTGCACC
>NZ_JBIQHY010000075.1:0-6271 GCF_044508335.1 Actinomadura sp. | reverse complement strand
TGAGAGCGGACATCGCGTTGCCGCCGGAGGCCGTCGCGTATGTTCCCCCTGCACCGCCGTAGGTGTCGCTGTTGGCGAGCGCGAGGATCTGACGGTTTTGCTCTGTCGCCCCTGGGACGAGGTCCGCGTACGTCTTGGCGGCCGCAGAATCCATGAGGAGAAGACGCTGGATGCCGTCGTCCCTGCATCCGCTCCAGAACGCCATGCGCAGCGGGGTGGCACGTCGCGGAGACGACAACGCCGGGTCACAGCTGACCCCGGACTCATCGGACGGGATCTCCACCGCATACACGTTGATATAGGTGCGATACGACTTGAACGGCTCGATCGTCCACAGGTCGTTCAGGTGCTTCGCGAGGTCCGTCCGGAACTTCGGCATGTCCGCCGGCGTGTAACCGTCCCCCAGCACCACGAGGTTGAAGCGCTTGGCGGGGTCGCCGGTGACCTGGACCGGCACCACCGTCGCATCCGCCGGCTCCACCGCCCGCGCGGGAACCGCCAAGAGCGGCAGGACGGTCGCGGCCGCCGCCCCGATCACGATCTTCCCGGCCGTCCACATGCGCAGACCTCCTCCGAGGCGCACGCGGCAGGCGGGGGGTGGGCGGCCCGGGCGCAGCGCCTGGCTCGTCCCGCTGATCAAGCGGGCACGCCCGGATTATCGCCGGAGCATCGGCGTTTGTCGCCAGGTGCGGCGCTACCGCTTGTCGCGCTGCCCGTCCGCGAGGCCCTCCGCGATGCGCTGCCCGCCCGCGCGCCGCTGCACCGCCGCCGACAGAGTCGGCGCGATCCCGCTGATCCGGGCGCCGAGCCGCAGCCCCAGCGGCGCGACGTCGATCTCCGCGATGTTCCGCTCGATGGCCCGGACGGTCGCGCGGGCCACGTCCTGCGGCGTCCGCGTCCCGATCCCCTTCGGCAGGGTCACCCCGGCGTCCGCGAACATCCCCGCATCCCGGATGAACCCCGGGAAAACGGTCGACACGCCGACGCCGCGCGGGCGCAGGTCCTCCCGCAGCCCCAGGGCGAAACCCCGCATACCGAACTTCGTCGCGTTGTACAGCGACGCGTGGCCGGACGCGGCCTTCCCGGACAGCGACGACACGAACACCAGATGCCCGCGGCCACGATCGGCCATCTGCGCGGCGGCGAGCTTCGCCATCACGATCGGCGCGCGCAGGTTCACGTCCAGCGTCCGGTCGATCTGCGCGATCGAGTACTCGTCGAGCAGCCCGGACGCCGGCAGCGCCGCGTTCGCGACCAGCACGTCCACCCGCCCGGCCTCGTCCAGCAGTTTCTCGGCCGCGTCGCGGTCGGCGAGGTCCGCGACGATGGCCCGGCCGCCGAGCCGGTCGGCCAGCGGCTCCAGGACGTCCGCCCGCCGGCCGGTCAGCACGACCCGGCCGCCGCGGCCGGCGAGCGCCTTCGCCAGTGCCTGGCCGATCCCGCCGGTCGCCCCGGTCACCAGGACGTTCGCTCCGCGCAGCTCCATGCCGAGATCATGGCGGATCACATCCCGATGCGCCACAGCAGCAGGACGATCGACGACAGCACCAGCCCGGCCGCGCCCAGCGGGACGTCCCCCATCGCGATCAGCGCGGCGCACCCGGCGGCGGTGAGCCCCGCGACCAGCACCAGCCCGCGGCCCCCGGGGGACCGGCCCCGCTCCCCCTCGAACTCGCGTTCCCAGCGCCGGAAGTCGTCCTCTGCCATCGGCACTCCCGAAGGTCGTCCCTTCGGATTATGCGGCCGGCCGGACGTCCCGGCGAGAGGCCGCCCGGCGGAGCGGTCCGATAACGGCGAGCGGGTGCGGATCGCCCGGCAACGATTGCTAGGCTGCGGAGAGCCTGGGGAAGCAGATACTGATCGGCACACCCCGGGTTTTGACTTCATAGTCGAGGTGAAGGGGTCCCACCGTGAAGAAGCTGCTCATTCTCGCCGTTGTCGCTCTCGGCGGCTTCGCCGTCTGGCGCCGGATGCAGCAGGACCGCGCCGAGCTGGACCTGTGGACCGAGGCCACGTCGTCCGACAGCTGACACAGGCCCCGGCGTGACCGGCGCAGTCGCATGCATCGATCTCGCCGGGACCACCGTCGCGGACGGTGACATCGTCGAAACCGCCTTCGCCGAGGCGATCGCCACGCTGGGGATCGTCTCCGGCACGGCGGCGTTCGAGCGCGCCGTCGCCCGCTTCCGGGACACACGCGGCGCGTCGGACGCCGCCGTCTTCCGCTCGCTCTTCGACGAGCCGCGCGCCCAGGCCGCGCACATGGCGTTCGAGCGGTCCTACGACCAGCTCGTCGACCGGCGCGGCCTGTTCGCCGTGCCCGGGGCCGCCGACACCTTGAAGCGCCTCCGCTCCTCCGGCGTCCGCGTGTGCCTGCTCACCGGCTCCGGCCGCCGCACCCAGGCCCGCGTCCTCGACGCCCTCGACTGGTGGGACCGCGCCGACCTGACGCTGAGCCCGGAGGACGCCGCCCGCGACCGCCCGTGCCCGGACCTCGTCCTCACCGCGGCCCTGCGCCTGGGTGTGGACGACGTCCGGCACGTCATCGTCTGCGGCGCCACCGCCCCCGCCATCGAATCCGGCCGCCGCGCCGGCGCCGCCGTCCTCGCGGGCGTCCTCACCGGCCCCCACTCCCGCGACGACCTGCTGGCCGCCGGCGCCACCCACATCCTCCCCACCGTCGCCGACCTCCCGGCCCTCGTCCACGCCGATGCCGCGCCCGCCCGCGACCACGGGTAAGCTTTGACCCGCCCACACGGGGCCTTAGCTCAGTTGGTAGAGCACCGGCTTTGCAAGCCGGGTGTCAGGGGTTCGAATCCCCTAGGCTCCACCCACCCAAAAGCCCAGGTCAGAACCTAAGTTCCGGCCTGGGCTCTTGTGTCTCACGATCTCTTCTTCCGCTTTCGTGCCCGTTGCGTGCCCGATCGCTTCTTCCCCTTGAGTTCAGCCTTGGCCATGGCACTCAAGGTGTCGGCGATCTCCCGGTGCCGCTCGTCCGTCGCGTGCAGGTAGATCATGGCCGCGCGGTCGCTGGAGTGGCCCATGCGTTCCTTGAGTTCCGGGAGCGTCGCCCCAGCGATCGCGGCGAGGGTGTTCCCGGTGTGCCGCAGGTCGTGGAAGCGCACCCCCTTGAGCTCCGCCTTCTCCAAGGCCCGCACCCAGTTGCGCCGGAAGTTCGCCCGCCGGAGCAGCGCACCCTTACCGCCGACGAAGACGAGCCCCTCGTCGCCGTCCTGGGCGAACGTCTTGACGTGCTCTTTCAGCTCAGGGAGCACGATTGCCGGAATCGGAAGCGTCCGGACGCCAGCCTCAGTCTTCGGAGGCCCGAAGTGGAGCGGCTTACCCGTCACCTCCACCAGCGTCCGCTCAACCCGCACGGTGCCGGCCTTGAGGTCGACGTCCTTCCGCCGCAGCGCCACTGCTTCACCCCAACGCAGGTTCGCGAAGGTCGCGAGCAGGACGAGCGCCCGGTAACGATGGTCGATCGCCTCAGCCAGGGCGAACACTTCGGAGATGCTGAGGACGGGCCGCTCTGGCGAGTTCTCGGCCCCGCCACCCTTGACCGTGCAGGGGTTCCGCTTGATCATGCCGTCGCTGACCGCCGTGTTCATGATGGCCTTGAGCAGCCGATATGCCTTGGCCACCGTGACGGCACCGGTTCCGGAGTCGAGCAGATGCTTACGCCAGCGCCGCACGTGAGCATCCTTGATGTCCGAGACCGCCGAGTTGCCGAAAGTCGGAGCGAGGTGCAAACGGACGAGGCCCTCATACCGTTCGAGGGTCTTTGCCCGCAGGCCCGGACGCTCCTTGAGCCACGCTTCGGCGTACTCCTTGAAGGAGACTTGCCCGGCATCCGGGGAGAGCCAGTCACCGCTCTTTATCTCGGCTTCTTTGAGTACAAGCCAACGCTCGGCGTCCCGCTTGGTCGGGAACGTGTGCGGCGCAGGCCGATCGATCTCGTCGGGCCCGAGGTAGCGAGCTTGGAACCGCCCCGAGGGCAGTTTCCGGACGCGTCCGAAGCGACGCTTGCCAGCCATTACGCGGCCCTCCTGGTGTAGTTGCCCCGCAGGGTGACCGGCTCGACGAGACCAGCCGCGATGAACTCGTGAAGCGCGGATTCGGGGATGCGCACGAACCGGCCGACCCGCACGAACCGGATACGCCGTTCCTCGATCAATCGCCGTGGGAACCGTTGCGAGGTGTTGAGGTACTCGGCCGCCTCAGCCACGGTCAACAGCCGCTCAGCCGGAAGGGTGCCGGGTCGTTTGGTCACGCTGCCTCCGCAGTTGCCGAAAGTTCTGGGGTGGGGTTGTGGGTCGCGGCGTCGAGCTGGCGGCGCCGTTGGATGCGTTCGTTGATCAGAAGCAGGAGCCGTTGTTCGGCGGGTTTCACGTCGGGGTCACCGGGGCCGGCTCTCTCCCAGACGTGGACCGCTTGCGGGTCGGCCGGGTTCGACACCGGGACACCGGCCTCAGCGAGGCGGGCGAGGACCCAGGCTTTGCGGTCGGCTTTGTGGTCGGCGAGGGTCTTGCCGGACCATTTGCGGGAGACCAGGACGCGGCGGCCGCCGTAGCCGAGGTGTTCGCGTCGGTGTGCTTTGCCCTTGCAGTAGCCCGGCGTGAGCCCTTTGCGGGGATTCTTGGGCTGGACGCCGTAGCGCAGCCAGTTCGCGCACGTGGGCGAGCAGGGTTCGTAGCGCAGGGCTTCGGCCATCCGGTCGACGTGTTCACGCTGCGCCGCAGTCTCCGCGTTGTGGCATTCGGCGACTCCTTTGACCAGGTACTTGGTCAGGTAGCCGATGCAGCGCCGGGAGTCGGCGGAGTCGGCGAGGACGCCTTGCGCGTCGATCTGTCGCCCGAAGCGGATCACGTGCAGGGGTTCGGCGTCCTCGTCCTGGCCGAGGGCGTCTAGCGCTTGGTCCCAGGTGGGGAGGACTTCACCGGTGGTGGGGTCGAGGTAGCCGCCGTTACCGTTCTCGCCTGCGATGTCGTCCCAGACGGGCAGGTGTTCGCCGTCGAAGACGACGCGGTCGGTCGGAGGCCACCACACTTGGTGATAGGTGGCCGCTACCACCTGCCGCAGCTCAGCCCGCGAAACCGTGCCGCGTATGGCCATGTGCAGATGCGGGGCGAGCCGCCGCTGAGGTTCGACGGCCGCGAAGTACTGCACGTCATAGCCGACGAACCGGCGCAGGTTCTGCACGAACCGGTCCACCAGCTTGGAGAAGTGCAACGCGTCCCGCGCCGCCCGCGCGTAGTCGTAGGACGCGGGGTCGACCGGCGTACCGTCACCGCGCACCCGCCCGTAGGAGTCCAGGGTGAGCGTGAGGAACAGCGAGGGCCGGAAGGTTTTGCCGTCCTTGCCCCGGAACACCTTGCCGACCGTGCGGGAGTCGACCGGACGACGAGGAAGGTCGGGCGCATCTTGGCGCCGTCGAGTCGACCGAGTGCGCCGGCCCCTCGTCTGATCGCCGGTCCTGAGGGAGCCGCGGACCCCGGTGCGTTCAAGCTCGTTGTCGAGATCGCGTATCACCGCGTCCCAGAACGAGGTGTCTTCCCCGTCCGCCGTCCCGTCGACTGCCGCGCGGTCACGGGCCGCCGCAGCATGCGCCCGCAGTTCCATCCACGCTCGTTGCTCCTCGTCCGGGTCAGCGCGTGTGATGACGGGTTCCTCGGTCAGGTGCCAGCCCTGGCGGCACTGCACCGCGCGGAGTTTGCGCTTGCGTTCGGCGCACGAGGGACAGACCGAGGCCAGGGTGTGACCGCACGGGACGTAGACCATTTCCGCCGCGCCCGTGTTCAGGTCGACCCGCCGCATGGGCACGGGACGGATGCAGACGCCGTGCTCGACCGCGACCGCTTCCAACACGCCCCGCGCCAGCGGAGCCAGCGTCTTGACGACCGGTTCCGGGCCCGGTTCGGCCGGAGCGGACGGGGCGACCTCGGGAGCGCCGAGGGTGGGTTGCGTGATGCGAGGAGCCGATGTCGTCACGCAGCCCCCCAGATGTCGAGGTCAGGCACCCCGTAGGCGACCATGTCGCGAATGTCGTCGTCGCAGACGTAGGCCGCCCGGACCCGCACCGGGTCAGGGGAAGTTTCGAGGCGGACGAACCCGACGCCCGCGCCGATCTCAGGAACCGAGGAGATTTGATCAGCGAGGGCGCCACGGTCGCGGGCACCGTCGCCAAGCACCATGTCGACCTGTTCGTCTTCATCGAGGCGCAGGGCGATGCGGTCGGGGAACAGGTTGCGCAGGTTGTTGACCTCTTTGC
>NZ_JBIQHY010000074.1:0-33391 GCF_044508335.1 Actinomadura sp. | reverse complement strand
TCGACGGTGACGGACTTGGCGAGGTTGCGGGGCTGGTCGACGTCGTGCCCCTTCGCGGTGGCCAGCTCGCACGCGAACACCTGCAGCGGGACGGTCGTGACGAGCGGCTGCAGCAGCGTCGGGACGGGCGGGACGCTGATCAGCGTGTCCGCGTACGGCTCGACGGACTCGTCGCCCTCCTCGGCGATCACGATCGTCCGCGCGCCGCGGGCCCGGATCTCCTGGATGTTCGAGACGATCTTGTCGTGCAGGACGTCCCGCGCCCGCGGCGGCACCACCACGACGACCGGCAGGTTCTCCTCGATGAGGGCGATCGGGCCGTGCTTCAGCTCGCCGGCGGCGAAGCCCTCGGCGTGCATGTAGGCGAGCTCCTTGAGCTTCAGCGCGCCCTCCAGCGCCACCGGGAAGCCCACGTGGCGGCCGAGGAACAGCACGCAGTGCTCGCCCGACAGCGACCGGGCCAGCTCGCGGACCGGCTCCATGGTCTCCAGGACCTTGTCGACCTTCTCCGGCATCCGCTCCAGCAGCTGCACCATGGCGAACACCTCGTCCCCCCACTTGGTGCCGCGCACCTGCGCCAGGTACAGCGCGATGAGGTAGACGGCGACGAGCTGGGTGAGGAACGCCTTGGTGGACGCGACCGCGATCTCCGGCCCGGCGTGCGTGTACAGGACGCCGTCGCACTCGCGCGGCAGCGTGGAGCCGTTGACGTTGCAGATGCCGAGCAGCTTGGCCTTCTGCTCGCGGGCGTGCCGGACGGCCATCAGCGCGTCCATCGTCTCGCCCGACTGGGAGATCGCGATGACCAGCGTCGCCGGCGACAGGATCGGGTCGCGGTAGCGGAACTCGCTGGCCAGCTCCACCTCGCAGGGCAGCCCCGCCCAGTGCTCGATCGCGTACTTGGCGATCAGGCCCGCGTGGTACGAGGTGCCGCACGCCACGATGATGATCTTGTCGACCTCGCGCAGCTCCCGGTCGGAGATGCGCATCTCGTCCAGGTGCAGGCGGCCGTCGGAGCCGATCCGGCCGAGCAGCGTGTCGGCGACGGCGCGCGGCTGCTCGGCGATCTCCTTGAGCATGAAGTAGTCGTAGCCGCCCTTCTCCGCGGCGGACACGTCCCAGTCGACGTGGTACTCCTTCACCTCGGCGGGGCGGCCCTCGAAGTCGGTGACCGTCACATCGCCGGCGCGCAGCTCGACGACCTGGTCCTGGCCGAGCTCGATCGCGTCGCGGGTGT
Source organism: Actinomadura sp. (assembly GCF_044508335.1). NCBI lineage: Bacteria > Bacillati > Actinomycetota > Actinomycetes > Streptosporangiales > Thermomonosporaceae > Actinomadura > Actinomadura sp. Next base: position 32,154 of record NZ_JBIQHY010000074.1, on the reverse strand, counting down.
GCGCGATGAACGCGGCGACGTCGCTGGCGAGGAAGTTCTCCCCGTCCCCCACGCCGACGACGAGCGGCGAGTTGCGCCGCGCCCCGACCACGAGGTCGGGGTCGCCGCTGTGCACGGCCACGAGCGTGAACGCGCCCTCCAGCCGCCGGCAGACGCGGCGCATGGCGTCGGCGAGCCCCCCGCCCGCCTTCAGCTCGTCCTCCAGCAGGTGCGCGACGGCCTCGGTGTCGGTGTCGGACACCAGCCCGTGCCCGCCCTCCTCCAGCTCGGCGCGCAGCGCGGCGAAATTCTCGATGATCCCGTTGTGGATCACCGCGACGGATCCCGTGCAGTCGACGTGCGGGTGCGCGTTGCGGTCGTTGGGCGGGCCGTGCGTCGCCCACCGGGTGTGCCCCATGCCGAGCGTCCCCGCCGGCGGCGGCTCCTCCTCCAGCGCCCCCCGGAGGTTGCCGAGCTTGCCCGCGCGCTTCGCCGTCGCCAGCTTCCCGTCGGCCAGCACGGCCACCCCGGCCGAGTCGTAGCCGCGGTACTCCAGCCTCGCCAGGCCCTCGACGACGACGTCGAGCGCCGGCCGCCCCCCTACGTACCCCACGATTCCGCACATGGCGGCAACTCTATTCGCTGTCCCGGCCAGGACCCACCCGCGGACGGCGCAGAAGGCATCGCTACCGTGAACGGCCGCGAAACCCGGTGACCCGCTGAACGGCCCCGTAGTGTTCAGCCATGACGGACGGATGGGACAGCGTGCCGAGCCCCTACGTGGAACTCCCCCGCGACGCCTGGCGCGGCCTGCGCGAGAACACGCCGCTGCCGCTCACGCCCGGTGAGCTGGAGGCGCTGCGCGGCCTGAAGGACCCGATCGACATCACCGAGGTCGAGGAGGTCTACCTGCCGCTGTCCCGGCTGCTCAACCTGTTCTTCCTGGGCGACTGGCGGCTCCGCGACACCGTCAGCGCGTTCCTCGGCGGCGAGGTGCGCCCGACGCCGTTCATCATCGGCGTGGCGGGCAGCGTCGCGGTCGGCAAGTCCACCACGTCCAGACTGCTGCGCACGCTGCTGGCCCGCTGGCCGGAGCACCCGAGCGTGGAACTGGTGACGACCGACAGCTTCCTGTACCCGAACGCCGTGCTCTCCGAGCGCGGGCTCATGGACCGCAAGGGCTTCCCCGAGTCCTACGACCGCCGCGCCCTCGTCCGGTTCGTCTCCTCCATCAAGGCGGGCGCGGAGGAGGCGTCGATCCCGGTGTACTCGCACCTGGAGTACGACATCGTCCCGGACGCGTCGCAGACCGTCCGGCGGCCCGACATCCTGATCGTCGAAGGGCTGAACGTCCTGCAGGCGCCCCCGCCCGGCACCCTGGGCGTCTCCGACTTCTTCGACTTCTCCATCTACGTGGACGCGCGGGTCGAGGACATCCGGCAGTGGTACATCGACCGCCTGTTCGCGCTGCGCCGCACCGCCTTCACCGACCCGCGCTCCTACTTCCACAAGTACGCGCACGAACTCGACGAGGACGAGACCGCCGCCTTCGCCCAGCGCGTCTGGCGCGACGTCAACGAGATCAACCTCGTCTCCAACATCCTCCCGACACGCGCCCGCGCCACCCTCGTCCTCCACAAGGACCGCGACCACAGCGTCCAGCGAGTCCGCCTCCGCCGCATCTGACCGGTTCTCGGCTAGCGCCAGGGGCCGGTTATGGCGAACGTCGTGCCCGGTTCGTAGACGTTGACGAACATCGTGCGGGCGTCCGGGGAGAAGGTGACGCCGGCGAACTCGCCCCATCCGGGCTCGTCCCCGGTGCCGATGTTCTGCCTGTTCCGCGCCATCGCGTAGACCTTCCGGCGACGGGACACGCCGAACACGTGCTGGGCTCCGCCGCCGTCCTCGCACACCATCAGGCCGCCCTGCGGCGCCAGGCAGATGTTGTCGGGCGACTCGCCGGGCTTCTGGGCGCCGGTGCCGGGCCCGAACACGATGACGAGGGTCAGCCGGCGGTGGCGCGGCTCGTACGACCACACCTGCCCGAAGTGGTCGGCGCGGGAGCCGTCCGCCGTCTTCGCGAAGCTCGACACGAAGTAGACGCGGTCGCCGCCCCAGTAGCAGCCCTCCAGCTTCTGCGCGTGCGTGATGCCGCCGGGGCCGAAGTCCTGGAACCGGATCGCGGTCTCCTTCGCCAGCGGGTCGGGCACCTTCTTCCACTCCACGCGGCGGAACACGGTGCCGGGTTCCCGCACGACGGACAGGTCCGGGACGCCGGGGACGCACAGGGCCTCCAGGCGCCCCCCGGCGCGGAGGCTGCCGAACCCGCCGCGGGGGTTCTCCGGCAGGAACCGGTAGAACAGCCCGAACGGCTTCTCGAAGGCGTCCTCGGTCTCGTAGACGGTGCCGTCGCGGGGGTCGACGGCGATCGCCTCGTGCTGGAAGCGCCCCATCGCGGTGAGCGGCTCCGGGACGGTGCGCCGGTGGTACGGGTCGACCTCGAAGATGAACCCGTGGTCCCTGGTGTAGCCGTTGACGCCGGCCTTGTCCTCGGTCTCCTCGCAGGTCAGCCAGGTGTGCCACGGCGTCGGGCCGCCGGCGCAGTTGACGGCCGTCCCGGCGATGGCGACGCGCTCGGTGTGGACGCGCCCGGCCTCGTCGACCTCCAGCGCGGTGCAGCCGCCGAGGCCCCCGGGGTCGTAGGTGACGCCGCCGACCGGCGGCACCCGGTACTCGGCGTCCGGGCGGTTCTCGTGGTTGCGGACGAGCCACGTCCGGCCGCGGCGCCCGGGGAAGGCCGACATGCCGTCGCAGTGGCTCGGCACCGGGCCCTCCCCGGAGCGCAGCGGCTCGCCCTCCCGGGACAGGACGGTGTACCGGAACCCGCGCGGCAGGTCCAGCAGGCCGTCCGGGTCGGGCACGAGCGGGCCGTACCCGTCGTGGCGGCCGGCGGGCGCGGCGGCGGCGCTCCCGGCGAACAGCTGCTCGACGGCGCCGGCGAAGGCGATGCCCGCCCCCGCCGCGCCCGTCCCCGCCAGGAGCCGGCGGCGCGTGACTGACATGGGTGCGCACTCCCTTATCTGGAACGATCCAAAAGACCCTTCCAGCCGTTGTAACACGCGTCACATCGAAGGGGCGCGGCACACGTCGGCGGGCCGCGGATCGAGCGTCAGGCGGGCGGTGCGGCGATCGCGTCGCGGATGCGGACCGCCTGCGCCTCCTGGAAGACCGTGATGCGCCAGACGACCAGCATCGCGAGCAGCGCCGCGACGGCGCCGATCTCGCAGACGACCGGGAACAGGGCGCTGCCGACGCCGCCGTCCTCCTGCAGGCTCAGGACCCGCGACCCCAGCAGGTACACGAGCCAGGCCGCCCACCACGCGTTCACCGCCCAGCCCGACCGGCCGGGCGGCGCGCTCGCGTACCAGACGCCGCCGACGATGCTGCGCGGCACCCAGAAGCTGATGATCGGCACGACCCACCCGAAGATCACCCAGGGCCGCCCCCAGGTGTCGGGGAGCTCGTTGATGACGTCGGCGTTCGTCCGGGCCCGCCACAGCCACACGATCACGGCGACGGCGGCGGCCAGGAGCGGCAGGAACTGCAGGACCTGCGCCGTGGAGAGCGTTCCCGCAGAGAGCGCCGCACCGTCGCGGATCAGGTTGATCGCGGCCAGCAGCGCGAGGACGTTCAGCACCAGGACGTTGGCGCCGAGCGCCGTCACCGCGACGATCATGGCGGTGCGCGGCGCCCGGAGCACGTCGGCCGCCGGCGGCGCGTAGGGCGGGTGGGGAGGGTTGGCCATCTCTGCTCCAGCGGGCTCGGGGGATCGCCCCCCGAGCCTGCTCGACCGGAACGCACCGGCGGAAGCGCATCATGATCACAACCCCGTGACGACGGGTCACCGGGGCCCGGTCACCGGCAGGTGACCCGCGCCGGTTTCCGCCGCCGCCCCGGCCCGCTCGCCCGCGCCGGGCTCCGCGAGGCCGCGCCGCGCTAGTCGGCGCTCGCCACCGGGAGGCTGCGCAGGCGGAACGTCGCGAGCAGGGTCGCCGCGCCGGTGACCAGGACGAGCAGGCCGATCGCCAGCGGGAGGCCGACCTCCGAGGTGACCGGCGAGGCGTCCGTCAGCGCGTCCGTGATGGACAGGCACCACTGCTGGATGGACGCCGACTTGGCGCCCGGCGCGAAGCTGCCCAGCAGCGACTCCCACACCAGCGCGTACAGCAGGCCGATCGTGACCGCGTTGCGGCTGGCGACGGCGAGCGCGACGAACACCGCGCTGTAGGCGACGCCGCCGATCAGGACGCCGGCGGCGTACGCCGGCGTCAGCTGCGCGGTCGTCCCGGTGAGGATCAGCCCCGCGAACAGCACCGGGACCGTCGCGAACGCCGTGGTCAGGATGATCGCCACGACGAGCTTCGTCAGCACGATCACCTCGCGCGGGATCGGCTTGGTCAGCACGTACATGATCTGGCCGTCATCGATCTCCGGCCCGATCACCCCGGTCCCGGCGATCAGCGCGAGCAGCGGCAGCAGCGTGGCGAGGCCGAACTGCTGCAGGACGCCCGCGGAGACGTCCAGATCGTCCTGTCCCGCCGCGCGGAGCCCGACCGACAGGATCAGCAGGATCAGCGGCAGCCCCAGCAGGAGCAGCGCGCGCTTGCGCCCGAGCATCCCCCGGAACGTGATCATCGCAATCGTCGGGTTCATCTGGCCACCAGGTAGGAGAAGACGCTTTCGAGGGACTCGTCCGCCGGGGAGACCTCCCACAGCCGGACGCCGGCGTCGCGGGCGAGCCGCGGGAGCAGCAGGGTGAAGCGCTGGAAGTCGACCGCCTCGATCTTCAGCCCCTTGTCGGTGAGCTGCACGCTGCCGGCCGACCCGTCCGCGATGACCGAGGCGGCGAGCCTCCGGTCGTCGGACGAGCGGACCACGAAGATGTGCGGCCGGTCGGTCATCAGCCGGCGGATCTTGCGGAAGTCGCCGGACGCGGCGTGCCGCCCCGCGACGATCACCTCGATGTGGCTGGCGAGCCGCTCCACCTCCTCCAGGATGTGCGAGGAGAACAGGATCGTGCGGCCCTCCTCGGCCATCCGGGTGATGAGGTCCATGAGCTGCAGCCGCTGCCGCGGGTCCATGCCGTTGAACGGCTCGTCCAGCAGCAGGACGGGCGGGTCGTGCACGAGCGCCGACGCCATCTTGATGCGCTGCTTCATGCCCTTGGAGTAGTTGCCGATCGGGCGCTGCGCGGCGTAGTCCATCTCGACGAGGCCGATCGCGCGGCGCGCGGCGGCCGCCGGGTCGGGCAGCCTGTGCAGCTTCGCCATCGCGACGATGAACTGCTCGCCGGTGAGGAAGTCGTACGCCGTCTCCCGCTCCGGGACGAGCCCCAGCTTGCGGTAGACGCCCGGGTTGCGCCAGATCGGCTCCCCGTCCAGCGTGACGCTGCCGGACGACGGCGCGAGGAACCCGCCCATCATGTGGATCAGCGTCGACTTGCCCGCGCCGTTCGGGCCGAGGAGCCCGGTCACGCCCGGCCCGATCTTCATCGACACGCCGTTGACGGCGACGACGTTCCCGTACCAGCGGGACACGTTCTCCAGAACCAGCTCGCTCATGTTCCCTGTGGGGGGACGACCCCCCACACCCCCCGACTCGCTCCGCTCGATCATGAGAGACCCGCCTTCCTGAACCGGCGGTACAGAACCGCGATCGACCCGCCGACGATGACGGCGCACAGCGCGAGCGCGACGACGCCGCCGGTGACGCCGGGCGCGATGCCGGGCGAGGACGACTGCGCGCCGAGCAGCCGGACCTGGACGATGTCCACCAGGTTGAACGGCGTCCCCAGCCCGATCCAGCCCTGCAGCGTGAAGTTCGTCTGCGCCTCGGCGATGCCCTGCACGGCACCGACGACCGCGGCGCTGATCATGTAGACGGCGATGACCGCGGCGACGCCGAAGCCGCGGCGCGGGGTGAACGCCGCGACGACCATCCCGATCGCCGCCAGCACCAGCGCGTACAGCACGCAGCCGACGAGGGCGCCGAGGTACTTCAGCAGCTGCTCCCCGGAGTCGGGCATCTTGGTGATCAGCCCGCCGACGTACAGGACGGTGACGGGCACCGCCATCAGCGCGAACAGCGCGGTCGACAGCGCGGCGCTCTTCGCGAGGACGAAGTCGAGATGGCCGACCGGGCGGGAGAAGTACAGCGGGATCACGTGGAACCGCACCTCCCGCGAGGCCAGCACCGGCGCCTGCGTGGCCAGGAAGATCGCCACGATGACCTGCATGATGTTCGCGTAGGACGCGTAGCGGATCAGCGCGTCCGGCTCCTTGCTGAACGCGAACGCCGCGACCGACCCGGAGGCGGGCAGCAGCATGATCGCCGCCAGCAGGAACGGCATGACCTTGGCCCGCGCGGGACGGCCCAGCCCGAACGCGGCGCGCAGATTGTGCACGTACAGCGACCGCAGCACGTACGCGCGGCCGTTGCGGCGCCCGTCGTAGTGGCGGTAGCCGATGTCGTGGATGGTGCTCGTGCTCATCGGCCGGCCTCCTGCGCGACGGTTCCGGCGGGGGCCGGCGGTGCGGGCGGCCCGGTCTGGAAGACCTCCTCGATGTGGTGGCGGCGCTGCTCCATCCGGATCAGCCGCAGCCCGAGGTCCACGACGCCGTCGCGGATCAGGTCGTAGGTCGTCTCGCCGGCGATGTCGACGATGAGGAACCGGCCCTCCGGGCGGACGGACACGCCCTGGTCGAACAGGTGCTGCCCGAGCACGTCGCGCCCCTCGTCGACCTCGACGGTCAGCACGCCGCTCGCGGCCGTGTACGCCTCGACGGCCTGGGAGCGCAGCAGCTTGCCGCCGTCGATGATGACGACGTGGTCGCAGATCCGCTCCAGCTCGCCCAGCAGGTGCGAGGTGACGAGGACGCTGATCCCGAACTCGGCGCCGATGCGGCGGATCAGGTCGAGCATCTCGTCGCGCCCGGCCGGGTCGAGGCCGTTGGTCGGCTCGTCCAGGAACACGAGCTTCGGGTCGTGGACGAGGGCCTGCGCGAGCTTCACCCGCTGGCGCATGCCGGTGGAGTAGCCGCCGATGGGGCGGTAGCGCTCCTCGTACAGGCCGACGTGCCGGAGCGTGTCGGCGGCGCGTTCGCGGGCGGCGGTCGGGGGGAGCCCGGACATGCGGGCCATGTGCACGACGAACTCGGTCGCGGACACGTCCGGCGGCAGGCAGTCGTACTCGGGCATGAAGCCGACGCTCTCCCGGATCCGCAGCCCCTCGCGCGCGATGTCGAGCCCCAGCACGGTCGCCGTGCCGGACGTCGGCGGCAGCAGCCCGAGCAGGATCTTGATGAGCGTCGACTTGCCGGCGCCGTTGGCGCCGACCAGCCCCACGACGCCCGGTTCGACGGCCACGTTGAGGTCGTCCAAGGCGGTCACCCGGGGGAACCTCATCGTCAGGCCCTGGGTGGCGATTATCGGCATGGTCCGAACCTAGCGGGCGGCACGCCCCGGCACGTCACCCTCAAGTGCTACGCGGGGGCAGCCTTTCGTCCAATCCCGCAGCGACCTAAGAACGACGCACCCATCGCCGGACGTCTCCCCCCGCCGGACGAGCGGCATCGGCGTCCTGGACCGGTCGTGCCGGAAACGGAGGGGTCGTGTGACCGACACGGTAGGACATGCGGTTTGATCGGCTCTTTGCAGACCAATTGGTGGAAAATAACGACATCGACCCCCAGGACGGTGACGGTATGACGCTACGCGCCCCGATTCGGCGTGGACTCGGTTCCCGGCCCTCCCCCGGCCGGAGGCTTCTGGGCGCGGCGGCGCTGGCGCTCGCCGTCCCGCTGGCGGTGTCCGGCTGCGAGGGGAACCTCAGCATCGGCGACCCGTCCGCCGCGCCCGGCGGCTCCGGCGGCTCCTCGTCCGCCGCGGACGACGGCGACGCGGCCAGCCCGCTCGACAACCCCGACGGCACCAAGCCGGGCCTCGCCGCCATCACCTCCCGCGGCGACCGCGCCGAGGCGCGCAAGATCATCGAGAAGGTCGGCACCAAGGGACGCGGCCCGAAGACCGGCTACGAGCGCGACGAGTTCGGCTACGCGTGGATGGACAGCGCGCCGGACGTCCCGTTCGCGCGCAACGGCTGCGACACCCGCAACGACCTGCTGAAACGCGACGGCGAGAAGGTCCGCTACCGGTCCGGGTCCGACTGCGTGATCATCTCGCTCACGCTGCACGACCCGTACTCCGGCAAGACGATCCACTGGAAGAAGTCGCACGCGACCGCCGTCCAGATCGACCACGTGATCCCGCTGTCGTACAGCTGGCAGATGGGCTCGTCGCGGTGGTCGAAGGGCAAGCGCGAATCCCTCGCCAACGACCCGCTGAACCTCATCCCGGTGGACGGCCCGCTCAACGGCGCCAAGAGCGACTCGGGGCCGGCGTCGTGGCTGCCGCCGAACAAGCGCATCCGCTGCTCCTACAGCGTCCGCTTCGCGCAGGTCGCGCTGAAGTACGACCTGCCGGTCACCGCCCCCGACAAGAAGATCATGCTCGATCTGTGCGGCGGCTGACCCCGGCACGGCCCGCGGCCGCCGCGCCGCGCAATATGCTCGTCCGATGAGCGACGAAGTGGACGAGCAGGGCACGGCCGGCGAGCGGCCGAGGGTCAGGACGGAGCGCGGGGTCGGCGCGCGGGCCACCGGGGCCGAGGTGACCGGGGCGTCCGCGACCGGGCTCACGATGCGGCTCGGGAACGGGCTCGGGTCACTGGCGGTGGGCTCCATGGCGCTCGGCGCGCTGGCGCTCGGCGCCGTCGCGATCGGCAAGCTGGTCGTGAAGCGCGCCGTCATCGCCCACCTGGAGGCCGGGACCGTCGAGATCAAGCACCTCAAGGTGGGGCGGCTGGAGATCGACGAGCGCTAGCCGAGCGCGGACTTCACCACTCCGGCGAGGTGCTCGGCGACCGACTGGGCCTGCTCCTCGGAGGCCGCCTCGACCATCACGCGGACCATCGGCTCGGTCCCGCTCGGGCGGATCAGCACGCGGCCCGTCTCGCCCAGGCCCGCCTCGGCGGCGGCGACGGCCTCGGCCAGTTCCGGGGACGTCTTCGCGCGGGTCTTGTCGACGTCCTTGACGTTGATGAGCACCTGCGGCAGCCGGGTCATCACCTTGGCCAGCTCGTCCAGCGGACGGCCCCGGCGGACCATCGCGGCCGCCAGGTGCAGGCCCGTCAGGACGCCGTCGCCGGTCGTCGCGTGCTGCAGCATGATGACGTGGCCGGACTGCTCGCCGCCGAACCCGTAGCCGCCCTCCTTCATCGCCTCCAGGACGTACCGGTCGCCGACCGCGGTCTCCACCACGGTGATCCCGGCCTCCTGCATGGCGAGCTTGAAGCCCAGGTTCGACATCACGGTCGCGACGACGGTGTCGCACGGCAGCGCGCCCGCCTCCCGCAGGTCGAGGGCGAGGATGGCCATGATCTGGTCGCCGTCCACGATCTCGCCGGACGCGGTCACGGCCAGGCAGCGGTCGGCGTCGCCGTCGTTCGCGATGCCCACGTCCGCGCCGTACTCCCGGACGGCCTTCCGCAGCGCCTCCAGGTGCGTGGAGCCGCAGCCGGAGTTGATGTTCAGGCCGTCCGGCGCGGTGCCGATCGTGTGGACCTCGGCGCCGGCGCGGCGCAGCGCCTCCGGGGCCACGTCGCAGGACGCGCCGTTCGCGCAGTCGACCACGACGCGCAGGCCGTCCAGCGACACGGTGACCGTCGACAGCAGGTGCGCGACGTACTGCTCGACGGCGCCGTGCGCCTCCCGGACGCGGCCGACGCCGGCGCCGGTCGGCGGGTCCCAGGCCTCGCCGAGCCGCGCCTCGATCCGGTCCTCGATCTCGTCCGGCAGCTTGTAGCCGCTGCGGTCGAAGAACTTGATGCCGTTGTCGGGGGCCGGGTTGTGCGACGCCGACAGCATGACGCCGAGGTCGGCGTCCAGCGCGTGCGTCAGGTGCGCGACGGCCGGGGTCGGCAGGACGCCGAGCCGCAGCACGTCCACCCCGGAGCTGGCGAGGCCGGCCACGACGGCCGCCTCCAGGAACTCGCCGGAGGCCCGCGGGTCGCGGCCGACCACGGCGAGCGGCCGGTGGCCTTTGAAAGCGCCCTGCTCCCCGAGCACCCGCGCGGCCGCGACGGACAGGTCCATGGCGAGGGGGGCGGTCAGGTCGCGGTTGGCGAGCCCGCGCACGCCGTCGGTCCCGAACAGACGAGCCACAGTTCAACTCCCGAGAAGACAGGGTGACCCCGGAGAAGGGACGAGCCGCCGCACCCGCCGCGCCGGCCACGCGGAACTGCCGCGTGGGGGCTGCGGGGTGCGACGGCTCGTACCGTCGGTCAACGCTTGCTGTACTGCGGAGCCTTGCGGGCCTTCTTGAGACCGGCCTTCTTGCGCTCCGGCACCCGCGCGTCGCGGGTGAGGAAGCCGGCCTTCTTCAGCGCCGGGCGGTGCTCGATGTTCGCGAACTGCAGCGCGCGGGAGATGCCGAGGCGCAGCGCGCCGGCCTGGCCGGTGGTGCCGCCGCCGTTGACGCGGGCGAGCACGTCGAACTGGCCCTCCAGGCCCAGCAGCACGAACGGCTCGTTCACGATCTGCTGGTGCACCTTGTTCGGGAAGTACTGGTCCAGGGTGCGGCCGTTGATCTTCCACTGGCCGCTGCCGGGGACGATGCGGACCCGCGCGATGGCCTGCTTGCGGCGCCCGGTGCCGGCCGCCGGGCCGGTCGCGACCGGCTGGCCGAGGTAGCCCTCGCCGGGCGCCTCGGGGGTCTCGGTGCTGTACTCGGACGGCGCGTCCTCGTACGAGTCGAGCTCGACGCCCTCGGCGCCGGTGGTGTCGTCCACGGTTCTCCTTGGGGTGTTCTAGCCAGGGCGGCTGGCCCGGTCGACCGGGTGCCCCGGCGGCCTCATGTCTGCTGCCGCGCCGGGAGGCGCGATGTCACTTCGCGGTCTGGCTGATCTGGGTGATCTCGAACGGGACCGGCTTCTGCGCCTGGTGCGGGTGGTCCGGCCCGGCGTAGACCTTCACCTTGCCGAACATCTTCCGGCCGAGGGAGTTCTTGGGCAGCATGCCCTTGATCGCCTTCTCGACCGCCCGCTCGGGGTGCTTCGCCAGCAGCTCGGTGTAGGTCACCGAGCGGAGCCCGCCCGGGTACCCGGAGTGCCGGTACGCCTTCTTGCGCTCCGCCTTGTTGCCCGACAGCGACACCTTGTCGGCGTTCACGATGACGACGAAGTCACCGGTGTCGAGGTGCGGCGCGTAGATCGGCTTGTGCTTGCCCCGAAGCAGCTGCGCGACCTGACTGGCGAGACGGCCCAGCACGACATCGGTCGCGTCGATGACGTACCACTGACGCTGGACGTCAGCGGGCTTAGGGGTGTACGTGCGCACGGTCGTCAGCCTTCGTTTCTCGTCGACTTTCAGCGGTTTCGATCCTCCGCTCCCCCTCGCGGGCGAGCGCCACGTATCAGCGGAAATCCTGCTCGCGCCGATCAGAGGATCATCCGACCCGGCGCTCCGGGAGGCCGGGGCCCGCATCCGCGGCAGTTGACGCGGACGCTCCGGGACGCACCGGCGCGTTGCGGCGCCGCCCCACCCGCAGGGCAGGCGTCACGCACACAACAACTACGCAGGATACAGGAAGCGCCGGTGTGCCATGTACCCGCCCGGCAAATGGACGGGACACGGCGCGCCACCCTCATTTACCGCCGCCGGGACCCGCCCGAAGGGGGACGGTCAGCCGTGAACCGGCCACAATCTGTAGCAATTCTGCGGTTTCTTGAGTGATTCTCATAACTCCGGGTGCATATGGGGATAAGGTGCCGGGCGACCGAGTCCACGCCGGCTCGCGCCGGCCCGCACCCGGGAGCCCCCGCTGTCCACTCCCCGCAGACCCGGCGGTCCCGCCGGAGGCCACCAGCCCAGGCACGACGGGCGGAGCGGTCCCATGCCTCGCGCCTCCGCCCCTCCCCGCGACGAGCTCGTCGCCGGCGGCCCGCGCCGCGGCGCGGGCCGGTCCGGCCCGCCCGGCGGGCGCCGGCCGGCGGGCGGCGCCCCGCGCGGCGGCCGGCCGCAGGACGCGGGACGCAAGCGGTCCCGGGCGAAGAGCGCGACCGGGATGATGGCGGTCGTCACCGCGTCCGGCCTCGCCATCGGCATCGGCGTCGCGATCGACCGGCTCGTCCTGCCCGAGCTGCGGTCGGAGAAGACCGCCGCGTCCGGGCCGGAGGCGCGGCCGTCCGCCGTGATCCCCCCGGGGCCGCAGAGCGACGCCCCGACCGGGGCGGGCGCCGAGTCCGGGACGCCCACCGGCGGGACGGGCGGGACGCCCGGCGCCTCGCCGGCGCCCACCGCGGAGCAGACGCCCCCGCTGAAGCCGATCCACCCGCGCAAGACCGCGAAGGCCGAGCCGTCCAAGTCCAAGAAGGCGTCCGAGCCGGCCGGGTCACCGTCCTCCGGCGGAGGCGGCGGCACGCCGAGCAGCGGCGGGTCGTCCAGCAGCGAGGCCGCCGTCGTGTCGCTCACCAACGCCGAGCGCGCCAAGCAGGGCTGCGAGCCCCTGCGCGTCGACTCGCGGCTCGTCGTCGCGGCCCGCAAGCACTCCGCGGACATGGCGGCCAACAACTACTTCGACCACACGTCCCGCAACGGCGACAGCCCGTGGAAGCGGATGGAGGACGCCGGCTACCCGAGCCCCGGCGCGGAGAACATCGCCAAGGGCTACCCGACCGCCGCGGCGGTCGTGAAGGGCTGGATGAACAGCCCCGGCCACCGGGCCAACATCCTCAACTGCGGCCTCCGCGCCATCGGCGTCGGAATGGCCTCCGGCCCCGGCGGCCCCCTGTGGACCCAGGACTTCGGCTGGAAGTGACCTGGGCACGTTCCTGAATGAGGGACGGTAAGGTCCACCCCATGGGTTATCCGGGCGATCAAGGCAAACCCGGCGACTGGCCTCCCCGGCAGTCGCCGCATGCGCCGTACGGACCCGGAGCCGAAGCGCCGCCGTACGGCCATGACAAGGACGAGGCCCCGTTCGCACCCCGCGGCCGGGGCGACGACCACGCGGCGTGGAACGACCAGCCCGCCGGGTGGGACGACCGGCCCACCGCGGCCTGGGGCGACGAGCCCGTCGCGGGCGACGCCTACGGCTTCCCCGAGGGTGCGCCCGCGGGGCCGTCCCGCCGGCCCGCGCAGCCCGAGCGGCGCCGCAACCTGCCGCTCATCATCGGCGGCTCGGCCGTCGCGGGCATCCTGCTCATCGGCGGCGGCGTCGGACTGTCGTCGCTGCTGAAGGACGACCCCGAGCCGAAGGCGGCGCCGACGCAGTCCGCGTCCGCGCAGGCGCAGCCCACGCCGAGCCCGACCAAGCCCGTCCTCGCGCCGGTGAAGCTGCAGAGCCGCAGCACCGACCCCAAGCCGCTGACCCTCAAGGAGGTCTTCGGCAACGGGAAGTTCACGGCCGGCGGGCACAAGTACGTCCGGACGGCCGTGAACGCGCGGAAGAGCTGCACGGCCGTCGTCGGCGGCGCCACCCTGGAGAAGGCCCTCAAGAAGGGCGGCTGCACGCAGGCGCTGCGCGCCACCTACGCGCTCTCCACGGGCTCGCTCATCGGCACCGTCGGCGTGTTCAACCTGGAGAACGAGGCCGCGGCCAAGACCGCCGTGAAGGCCGCCGCCGCCAAGGACGCGTTCCTCCAGGCGCTGCCCGGCAAGGGCGTGACCAAGACCAACGGCAAGGGCGAGGCGTTCGGCACTTCTCAGGCGCGCGGCCACTACGTCATCATGACGTGGGTGCAGCGGCCGGACGGCAAGAAAATCGCGAGCAAGTACCATGCGGCCGTCCGAGTCTTCGGGACGCAGATGGTCAAGGGGAGCAACCTGGCCCTGGCCCTGCACTACAGGGAAACCGAAGGCAAGCCGCTCCAAAAGTGATCCCTCCGAATACCCTCTCTGCTTATGTCTGGACCTAGAGACACCCGGGAGACCGCCGAGCCGGCGGGGACGTCAGGCGTCCCCGCCGACCCGGCGCCGCCGAGCTTCGGCGGCGCGGCTCCCCCGGACGACGCCGCGCCCGCCGGCACGGACGCGGCGCCCCCCGCCGAAGAGGTCTCCGGCGAGCCGGACCCAGGCGGGACGGAGCCCGGCGACACCGGCTCCGCCGCCGAGGCCGCCTCCTTCCGGCTGCCCACGTTCGGTCTGGAAGCCCCCTGGTGGGCCGCCGAGTCCACCGACACGGCCCCGCCCGCCGGCGGGCCCGAGCAGGACGACCGGGACGCCGCGGCCGGCGGCACGCCGTCCGGCGAGGCGCCGCCCGAAGACACCGCGGCAGGGGACACCGCGGCCGGGGACACCGCGGCCGGGGAGCCCCCCGGCAGGGAGCCCCCGGGCAGGGAGCCTCCCGCCGCCCCGCCGCCCGGGACGCTCGTCGCCGGCGAGGGGGTGCCGTCCGTCGACTCCCGCCGGGCCGTCCCCGCCGAGCCGCTCGTCAAGCCCCCGATCTCGGGCGACGACACCGACCCCGACGGCTTCGCCGCCGTCCGCCCGGAGGGCGCCGCCCCCGAGGAAGAGACCGCAGAGGACGAGACCACCGTGGACAACCCCGTCGCGAACGAGACCGCGGAGGGCGGTCCCGCGTCGCTCTCCGCCTTCGAGAAGGCGAAGGAGGCGGAGAACGCCGCCGCGCCCGCGCCCGCGGCCGTGCTGGTGCCGGACGCGATCCTGCCGCCGGGCGTGGTGCCGCCCACCGGCAGCGGACCGTTCCCGCAGACCGGGACGGCGGAGGGCGCCCCCGACGGCGGCCAGGCCCCCGTGATCACGCCGGTCTACCACGCCGAGGGCGGCGTCCCCATCGACGCTCCGCCGGCCGGCGAGCCGCCGAAGGGCGCGTCCGGCGGGAACTGGCGCCGGGTGGCGCTGATCGGCGGCGGCGCGGCGGTCGTCCTCGCGGCGGCCATCGCGCTGTTCGCCGTCGGCGGCAGCGGCCCCGGCGGCAAGACCGAGGGCGAGGCCCGCAAGGCGGCCCAGCCGTCCGCGGAGCCCGTGCCGTCCGCCCCGGCGACACCGACCCGGTCGGCCGCCCCGGTGAACATCGCGAACGAGAAGACCGACCCGAAGGACCTCGCGTTCCGCGACGTGTTCCCGGACGCGGCGCTCCGGCTCGGCGGGCGGACCTACACCCGCGACCGCTGGTCCCTGAACCGGGACGTCAGGTACGCGGCGCGCGGGTCCATGCTCCGCGCGCTGGAACGTGAGAAGTGCCGCAAGATCATCCGCGCGACGTACATCGACAGGGAGAGCGGCCTGGCCGTCACCTCCGGGATCGCGGTCATGCCGACGAAGGCCGCCGCGGTCACGGTGAGCAAGGCCGGCGACCCCGCCAAGTACGAGTGGTTCCGCGGCATGGCGGGCAAGCACTCCCCGGACATCGACCGCGCCGGCGGCTACGCGGCGGCGACCGTCCGCGGCCGGTACGTGGCCTACGCCTACGTGCAGTGGGCGAACGGCAGGAAGGCCAAGCCCGGCGACCCGCTGATCAAGGAGGCCGCGCAGCAGTTCATCGACTACGACCTGCGCCCGATCATGGCCCGCGCCCGCGGCTGACCGGGCGCACGACACGCACGACGGCCGCGGAACCCGCCGGTTCCGCGGCCGTCGCCGTCTCCAGGCCGTCTCTGCGCCCAGACCGCGCCCCGGACCGCGCACCGGCCGGGCCGCCCTCCAGGCGCCGCTTCGGCGCCCGTCAGGCGCTTCCCTGCCGGGACGGGGCGGGCTGCTGCTGCTCGGCGGCCGCGGTGGCGTTGAGGGTCCGGACGCGGCGAGTCTCCTGGGCGCGCCGCGCCAGGTCCTCGTCGCCGGGGTAGCGGACCTCCTCCAGTGACAGGCCGTGCGCGGGCGCCACGTTGACGCCGGAGTCGCGGACGCGGGCGGCGAGCACCTCGGCGGGCCACTCCACGTCGCGCCGCCCGTCCCCCACCATCAGCAGGGCGCCGACGAGCGCGCGGACCATCGAGTGGCAGAACGCGTCGGCCTCCACGGTCGCGAGCGCCAGGTGCGGGTCGCGGTCGTCCCGCGCCCACTCGTAGCGCAGCAGCTCGCGGATCGTCGTGGCGCCCTCCCGCTTGCGGCAGTAGGCCGCGAAGTCGTTCTCCCCCACCAGGCGCCGCGCGGCGTCGTTCATGCGGGCCAGGTTCAGCGGCCGCGGATGCCACAGCACGTCGTGGCGGCGCAGCGGCTCCACCCCGACCGGGTTGTCGCACACCCGGTACACGTAGCGCCGCGAGAGGGCGGAGAACCTGGCGTCGAACCCCTCGGGCGCGACGGACACCCGCCACACCCGCACGTCCGGCGGCAGGAGCCCGGCGAGGCGGCGCGGCATCGTCCCGTTGATCGCCGAGTAGGCGGCGACCGGCACCACCAGGTGCGCGACCTGGCCGCGCGCGTGGACGCCGGCGTCGGTGCGGCCGGCGACGGTGAGCATGGGCGGCGGGTCCAGGCGCAGCATCCGCGCCAGCGCGTCCTCGATGACGCCCTGGACGGTCCGCTGGTTCGGCTGTCTCGCCCAGCCCGCGAAGCCCGACCCGTCGTAGCCGATGTCGAGCCGGAGTCGTACCAGAGCGGTCATGTCAGCCGATTGATCCTTCTGCAACGTGCCTGTTCCGATCTCCTGCGCGTGCGCGCCGCTGCTCCCCTGGGCTGACCATAAGTCCAGTCTGACAAAGATGAGGCCCGCCGTCCCGTAGGGGAGCGGCGGGCCTCACCATGTCGGCCGAAACCTTGAACGGCCCGAGGACTACTTGGCGTCGTCCTCGTCGTCCCCGGTTTCCGCCGCCTCGCCCTTGGTGTCCTCGGCCTTGGCCTCGGGCTCGTCGCCCGCGGCCTTGCTGAGGGTGACCTCGCCCTCGGCGGGCAGGTCCTTCTCGCTGACCTTCGGTGCCTTGCCGCCGGTGGCGGCCGGCATCGGCTCCGTGACCAGCTCGATGACCGCCATCGGGGCATTGTCGCCCTTGCGCGGGCCGATCTTGGTGATGCGGGTGTAGCCGCCGGGGCGGTTCTCGAAGCTCGGCGCGATCTCGGTGAAGAGCGCGTGCACGACGCTCTTGTCGCGGATCGTCCTGGCCACCAGGCGGCGGTTGTGCAGGTCGCCGCGCTTGGCCTTGGTGATGAGCTTCTCCGCGAGCGGGCGCAGCCGCCGGGCCTTGGCCTCGGTGGTGGTGATGCGGCCGTGCTCGAACAGCGCCGTGGCCAGGTTCGCCAGGATCAGCTTCTGGTGCGCCGCGGAACCGCCGAGGCGGGCGCCCTTGGTGGGCTGAGGCATCGTGTCGTCCTTCCTGCACCGGCCGTATCAGGTACCGGTGTCAGCTGGTTCCGGTACGGCCGGGGAACCGTGCCCCCGGCCGTCCGGAATCGGGTTCAGTACTGCTCGGTCTCGGCGTAGCTCGTGTCGTCGTCGCTGTAGCTGTCGGCCGCCGCGCTCGGGTCGAACCCGGGCGGGGAGTCCTTCAGCGACAGGCCCATGTCGTTGAGCTTCTGCTTGACCTCTTCTATCGACTTGGCGCCGAAGTTGCGGATGTCGAGCAGGTCCTGCTCGGAGCGGGCGACGAGCTCGCCCACCGAGTGGATGCCCTCGCGCTTCAGGCAGTTGTAGGAGCGGACGGTGAGGTTCAGCTCCTCGATCGGCAGGGCCAGGTCCGCGGCGAGCGCGGCGTCCGTCGGGGACGGGCCCATGTCGATGCCCTCGGCCTCGACGTTGAGCTCCCGGGCCAGCCCGAACAGCTCGACGAGGGTCTTGCCGGCGGACGCGACCGCGTCGCGCGGCAGCATCGCCTGCTTGGTCTCCACGTCCAGGATGAGGCGGTCGAAGTCGGTGCGCTGCTCGACTCGGGTGGCCTCGACCTTGTAGACGACCTTCAGCACGGGCGAGTAGATGGAGTCGATCGGGATCCGGCCGATCTCCTGGCCCGGCTGCTTGTTCTGCGCGGCGGAGACGTAGCCGCGGCCGCGCTCGACCGTGAGCTCCATCTCCAGCTTGGCCTTGTTGTTCAGCGTGGCGATGTGCAGGTCGGGGTTGTGGACCTCGACGCCCGCGGGCGGCGCGATGTCGGCCGCGGTCACCTCGCCCGGGCCCTGCTTGCGCAGGTACATGACCACCGGCTCGTCGTGCTCGGACGAGACGACGAGCTCCTTGAGGTTCAGGATGATGTCGGTGACGTCCTCCTTGACCCCGGGCACGGTGGAGAACTCGTGCAGGACGCCCTCGATGCGGATGCTGGTGACGGCCGCACCGGGGATGGAGGAGAGCAGGGTGCGGCGCAGCGAGTTGCCGATCGTGTAGCCGAAGCCCGGCTCCAGCGGCTCGATGGTGAACCGCGACCGGTACTCGTCGACCTGCTCTTCGGTGAGAGTGGGACGCTGAGCGATGAGCATGGTGGTGCCTTCTTTCCGCGGTGCCCGCTATTTGACTACCGCGTGTGTAGGTGTTCCCCGTCCGGCCGGGATCCCACGTGGAGAACCCGGCCGGGCGGTGCGAGCCCTTACTTGGAGTAGAGCTCGACGATCAGCTGCTCCTGGACGGGAGCTTCGATCTGCTGCCGGACGGGCAGCGAGTGCACGAGGATCCGCATCTTCTCGCCGTCCACCCCGAGCCACGCCGGGACGGGGCGCTCGCCGATCTCGGCCTTGGCGACCTGGAACGGCGTCGTCTCCAGCGACTTGGGCTTGACGTCGATGATGTCGGCCTCGTTCACCAGCGCCGACGGGATGTTGACCTTCTTCCCGTTGACGCGGATGTGGCCGTGCCGGATGAGCTGGCGGGCCATGTCCCGGGACTTGGCGAAGCCGCCCCGGTAGACGACGTTGTCGAGCCGGCGCTCCAGGAGGGCGAGCAGGTTGTCGCCCGTCTTGCCCTGCTGGCGGTTGGCCTCGACGTAGTAGTTGTGGAACTGCCGCTCCAGCACGCCGTAGATGCGCCGCGCCTTCTGCTTCTCGCGAAGCTGCAGCAGGTACTCGGTCTCCTTGGGCCGACCGCGGCCGTGCTCACCCGGCGGGTAGGGACGGATCTCGATCGGGCACTTGGGGCCCATGCACTTGCTGCCCTTGAGGAACAGCTTCATCTTCTCGCGGCGGCAGAGCTTGCAGTCCGCACCGGTGTAACGAGCCATTGTTCTAGATCTCCCCTGCCTCAGACCCTGCGACGCTTGGGCGGGCGGCAGCCGTTGTGCGGAACGGGCGTGACGTCCTGGATCGAGCCCACCTCCAGGCCGGTCGCCTGCAGCGACCGGATGGCGGTCTCGCGGCCCGAGCCCGGGCCCTTCACGAAGACGTCGACCTTGCGCATGCCGTGCTCCATCGCGCGCCGGGCGGCGGCCTCGGCGGCCTGCTGCGCGGCGAACGGGGTGGACTTGCGCGAGCCCTTGAACCCGACGTGGCCCGAGGAGGCCCAGGAGATCACGTTGCCGTTGGGGTCGGTGATCGAGACGATCGTGTTGTTGAACGTGCTCTTGATGTGGGCGTGCCCGTGAGCGACGTTCTTCTTCTCCTTGCGGCGCACCTTCTTGGCGCCGACACGGCTCTTAGGAGGCATTCTGCTCTCTCTACTCTGAGGTCATCGATCCGGAGGACCGACTCCGGACTACTTCTTGCCGGCCTTCTTCTTGCCGGCCACGGTCTTCTTCTTGCCCTTGCGGGTACGCGCGTTGGTCTGCGTGCGCTGACCGTGCACCGGAAGCCCGCGGCGGTGCCGGATGCCCTGGTAGCACCCGATCTCGATCTTGCGGCGGATGTCGGCCTGCACCTCGCGGCGCAGGTCTCCCTCGGTCTTGTAGTTCGCCTCGATCCAGTCGCGGAGCTTGACCAGCTCTTCGTCGCCGAGCTGGTGCACCCGCAGGTCGCCGCTGACGCCGGTGCCCTTGAGGGTCTCCAGCGCCCGCGTCCGGCCGATGCCGAAGATGTAGGTGAGAGCGACCTCCACGCGCTTGTCGCGCGGGAGGTCGACGCCGAGGAGGCGTGCCATATGGGCAGTTCCCTTCATAGTGCGGAGGTATGGACGCACCGCGTCCGCACACACCCTGCCCGGGTGGCGGCCCCGGCCTCCGGCGATCCGGGGGTGGCCCTCCACACGCCGCTGCCGTACGACCCGGTCACGGGACTCGTACGGCGGCGTGTGAAGGCTGCGATGCGCTTGTCCGGTTGTTGAGCGTCAGCCCTGACGCTGCTTGTGGCGCGGGTCGGAGCAGATGACCATGACCCGGCCGTGCCGGCGGATGACGCGGCACTTGTTGCAGATCTTCTTGACGCTCGGCTTGACCTTCACTGGGTCTCCTGGAGATGAGGGTCACCCCCGCGCCGCCACGCACGGGGAAGGCAACCCCAGTGGGATTACTTGTAGCGGTAGACGATCCGACCGCGCGTGAGGTCGTAGGGGCTCAGCTCCACAACGACGCGGTCGTCCGGCAGGATCCGGATGTAGTGCATCCGCATCTTGCCGCTGATGTGGGCGAGCACCTTGTGCCCGTTCTCGAGCTCCACCCGGAACATGGCGTTCGGGAGCGACTCGATGACGGTGCCCTCGATCTCGATGGCCCCTTCTTTCTTGGGCATGTCCTCCGCGCTTCACTGATCGGCTCATTGGACGCGGCCCGGCTCTCCGGTGGAGAATCGACCGCAACCCACCGCGACGCGAGAGCGTCGGAAACGGGGAAACAGGCGGCCGACGACGGACCGACAAAGGAGTCTACGTCAACCGGACGCACAACGCGAAATCGGCGGACGCCACGGGTCCGGAGACTGCTCCCGACTCAAGCATACATCGCCTGCGCGTTGTACCTTTCCAGGAGTAGAGACGTCAGAGGAGGGTCAGCATGCCGAGCTATGACTTCGCGCTGATCCTCAGCCGTCCCTTCTACGAGGACGAGCTCGACCCGCTGTTCGACCGCACCCACGGGGCGGTCACGGTGTCGATCATCAGCGAGCCGGAGCCCGCCGACGGCCCGGCGGCCGCCGCGCACCGGCCGTACGACGAGCCCCGCGCGGCCGACCGGCTGGGCAACGCGTCCTGCTCGTGGCCGGGCGCCACCCTCGCCGCCGCGATCATGGAGGTGGTCGGGCACGTCGAGGAGAGCGCCCCCGGCCTGCACGTCCTCCAGGTCGAGGCCGACCCGCTGCTGACCATCCGCGACATCGCCGAGCGGGTGGGCCGCTCGCTCGACTCCGTCCGGCACGCGATCACCGGCGCCCGCGGCGCCACCGGCTTCCCCTCCTCGGAGATGTCGACGGCGGGCCACCGGCTGTGGCGCTGGTCGAAGGTCGCCGCCTGGTACGACCTGCACGACCCGCAGCTGGTCGAGGCCAAGCCGACCGTCCAGGCGATCAACGGCTGGCTCGCCCTCCGCGACGTCGTCCCCGACGTCGCCCCCGCCCCCGAGGACGTCACCTCGGCCCTCTCGCTGGTGATCCCGCACGTCGCCTGAAAGATCACCACGAGGGGGCGCACCAGCGGGGGTCCGGCTCGGTGCTGGCGAACCAGACCGCCGGGATGGTGCGGCCGTCGGGCAGCCGGTACGTCTCCGGGCCGGGAGCCGGGTCGAAGCCGGCCCGCCACAGGGAGCGGACGCTCGCGGCGTTCGCGGGCTCCGCGCCCGCCCGGACCACGGTGAAGCCCAGGTGCCGGTGGGCGAGCGCCGCGCCGGCGGCGAACAGCTCGGCGCCGAGGCCGCGGCCGCGGTAGGCGGGGGCCAGGTGGCCGCCCAGCTCGCACACCTCGCGAGACAGCGGGGTCAGGGTGACCGTCCCGGCGGCCAGGCCCCGCTCGGGATCGATCGCGAGCAGCGACGTCGCGACGCACCGGCGCGGCAGCCCGAGCCGCGTGCGCCCGCGGCCGGGCGGCGCGGACAGCAGCCGGGCGCGCTCGTCCTCGGGGACCAGGACCGCCGGCTCCCAGCCGAGCCACCGCTGGGCCGCGGGATCGCTGCCGGTGGCGGCCGCGACGCGCAGGTCCGCGGCGGTCGGCGAGCGGAGGCGCAGCCGGGGGGTCAGCACGACGTGGCGGCCCCGCGCGCAGCCGCGGACGGCCTCCCTCGACCCCTGGCGCGTCGGCATGCTCGGTTCTCCCTTTCCGCGGGGCACGGTAGCGGAATGGAGGGCTGTCCGAAATGCCGTTCACATTCGCACGAGTCGACAGGGCGGCCGGCGGGGGCGAAGATCGTCCCGGGGGAGACGGCCGGCGCGCCCGGCACGGCGTCCGTGATGTGCTTGGGGCAAGGGGAGGATCCATGGCGATCATCGCGCAGCTGAGCGACATCCACCTGGCGGCCGGGCGGGACGGCGAGGTGGACGACGGCTCCGGGCCGGTGCGCGCCCTGCGGTCCGCCGTGTCGAGCCTGCTGTCGCTGCCCGCCCGCCCCGACGCGGTCGTCCTCACCGGCGACCTCGCCGACGCCGGCCGGCCCGCCGAGTACGCGCGGCTGCACGCCCTGCTGTCGCCGCTGCCGATGGCCGTCTACCCGATGTGCGGCAACCACGACGACCGCGACGAGCTGCGGAAGGTGTTCGGCGACCACCCGGCGGTCGCGGCTACCGGGACGGCCCCGCAGGCGCCCCTGCAGTACGCCGTCGACATCGCGGGCGTCCGGCTGGTCTGCTGCGACACCACCGTGGACGGCCACCCGCACGGGCACATGAGCGAGGAGCGGCTGGCCTGGCTGGAGGAGGCCCTCCGCGCGGCCCCGGACACCCCGACGGTGATCGCCACGCACCATCCGCCGTACCCGATCGGGATGCGGTTCATCGACGACCTGCGGTTCGTCGACCCGGCCGGGTTCGCGTCCGTGATCAACCGGCACCCGCAGGTGGTGCGGATCATCTCCGGGCACGTGCACCGGGCGTCGGTCGGGTCGCTCGCGGGGCGGGTCAGCACCACCTGCCCGAGCACCTACCGGCAGCTCTTCCTCGACCTCACCAAGCAGGGGCGCGCCGCCGTCACCGGGGAGCCCGCCGGGTTCGCCCTGCACCTCATCGGCGAGGACGGCACCGCCACGACGCACTTCGCCCCGACAGGCAACTACCGCCCGCTCATGGACGTGGAATAGGGCGAACGCATACCGGGGCGCAGCGCGTCAGTCGCCGCGCCGGCCGCCGAAGACGGTGCGCATCAGCAGGATCGCGCCCCACGGCCCCGCCACCCAGATCCACCACGGGTACACCGCGCCGGACGTCAGAAGGATGATCAGCCAGACGGTGAAGTTGATCGCGCTGACCGTCGCCCACGCGCCCCACATCGCCCGCGTGCCGCGCACGTCCAGATCGCGGGACGGGGCCTTCGCCTGGGTCGCGGTGCTCTTCGGCTGCGTCGCCGGGACGGGCAGCTGGTAGAGGTCCTCCTCGGGCAGGTCCGCCGTGATCCGCTGGAGGTCCCCGATGGTCTTCGACCGGTACACCGAGTCGAGCCGCTCCTGGAGCTCGTCCATCGTGATCCGGCCGAGCGCGCAGTGCTCGCGCAGGCCCGCGGCCACGCGGTCGCGGTCGGCGTCCGACGCCCGGACGTCAGGGTTCGGCGCCATCGTTCCTCCGCTTCTCAGGACGAGCCGCTCAGGATGAGCTGTCCTTCCCATTCTGCGTGGCCGAGGCCAGCTTCTGGAACCACTCGCGGCCCTCGTCCAGCGCGGTGAGGACGCGCGGGCCGTCCGCCGTGACCGCGAACGTGTGCTCGAAGTGCGCCGAGCACCGCCCGTCGGTCGTCACGACCGTCCAGCCGTCGTCCAGCTCCCGGGTCTCCTTCGTGCCGAGGTTCACCATCGGCTCGACCGCGAAGCACATGCCGGGCTCCAGGACGGGGCCGTGCCCGGCCGGGCCGTGGTTGGGGATCAGCGGGTCCATGTGCATCTCGGTCCCGATGCCGTGCCCGCCGTAGCCCTCAACGATGCCGTAGCGGCCCTGAGAGCGGATGTAAGCCTCTATCGCGTGCGACATGTCCGAGAGGCGGGCCCCGGCCTTTCCGGCCGCGAGACCGCGCCACAGGGACGTCTCGGTGACGTCCAGGAGCGTCCGCAGCTCCTCCGTGATCTCACCGACCGGGACGGTGATGGCGGCGTCGCCGTGCCAGCCCTCCACGATCGCGCCGCAGTCGATGGAGATGACGTCGCCGTCCTTGAGCACCTTCCCGGCCCGCGGGATGCCGTGCACGATCTCCTCGTTGATCGACGCGCAGATCGTCCCGGTGAAGCCGTGGTAGCCCTTGAAGGACGGGATGCCGCCGTTGTCGCGGATATGCCGCTCGGCGAGCGTGTCGAGGTCCAGGGTGGTGATCCCCGGCTTGACCGCCTCGCGCAGCAGCTCCAGCGTGCGGCCGACGAGCAGCCCCGCCGCCCGCATCAGCTCGATCTGCTCCGGGGTCTTCATCTGGATGGTGGGCCTGCGCCGCTTGAACATCATTCCCCCTGCACCGGGTCGGCCGCCGCGCGGATGCGGAGCCGCCGGCCCCGCATCCGCCCTGTCACTGCTCCAGCGGGCGCAGCGCGGCGAGCGCGCGCTTGGTGACCTCTTCGACCGGGCCCGTGGCGTCGATGCCGACCAGGATGTGCTCGTCGGCGTAGAACTGCACCAGCGGCGCGGTGTCCTGCTTGTAGACCTCCAGGCGGTGCATGACGACCTCTTCCTTGTCGTCGTCGCGCTGGAAGAGGTGACCGCCGCAGTCGTCGCAGATGTCGTCCTGCTTGTCGTCGAAGTCGACGTGCCAGATCCGGCCGCACTTGTCGCAGGTGCGCCGGCCGGACAGCCGCCGGACCACCTCGTCCTCGTCGACGACCAGTTCCAGGACGATGTCGAGCCGGGTGTCCCACTCGGCGAGGATCTTCTTCAGCGTCTCCGCCTGCGGGACGTTGCGCGGGAACCCGTCCAGCAGGAACCCGTCGCGGGCGTCGTCCTCGCCCAGCCGGTCGCGCACCATCGCGATCGTGACCTCGTCCGGGACGAGGTCGCCGCGGTCCATGTACTGCTTGGCCTGCCGGCCGAGTTCGGTCCCGCCGCTCACATTGGCGCGGAAGATGTCACCTGTCGATATTTTCGGGACCGACAGATGAGATGCGATGAACTGGGCCTGTGTCCCCTTGCCCGCTCCCGGGGGGCCCACCAGCACGATACGCACTACCGGAGGAAGCCCTCGTAGTTGCGCTGCTGCAGCTGACTCTCGATCTGCTTCACGGTATCCAGTCCGACGCCGACGACGATGAGAATGCTCGCGCCACCGAAGGGGAAGTCCTGGGTCGCGTTCAGGAGTGCGAACGCCACCATCGGGATCAGGGACACGAGCCCCAGGTACAGCGCACCGGGTGTGGTGATCCGGGTCAGCACGAAGTCGAGGTACTCGGCGGTCGGCCGGCCAGGACGGATACCTGGGATGAATCCACCATACTTCTTCATGTTGTCGGCGACTTCAGTGGGGTTGAAGGTGATGGCCACATAGAAGTACGTGAAGAAGATGATCAGGACGAAGTAGAACCCCATGTGCCAGGCGTTGTCCTGCTGCAGGTACGGCTGGATCTTCTGCAGCCACTTGGTGTTGGGCCACAGCTGCGTCGCCAGGATCGGCAGGTACAGCAGCGAGGACGCGAAGATGATCGGGATGATGCCGGCCTGGTTCACCTTCAGCGGGATGTAGGTCGACGTCCCGCCGTACATGCGCCGGCCCACCATCCGCTTGGCGTACTGGACGGGGATGCGCCGCTGGGCCTGCTCGACGAACACGACGCCCGCCATGATGGCGAGGCCGACCAGGACCACGATCGTGAAGACGAAGCCGTTCTTGGCCTTGTAGATGCCCCAGAACTGGCCGGGGAAGACCGCGACCACCTGGGTGAAGATCAGGATGGACATGCCGTTGCCGACGCCGCGGTCGGTGACCAGCTCGCCCAGCCACATGATGACGGTCGTGCCCGCCACCATGCAGATCACCATCGTGATGATCGGGAAGATGCCGGTGTCGTGGAGGATGTCGCCGCTGCCGGACACCCCCTGGAACAGCTGCCCGGTGCTCGCCATCGCCACGATGCCGGTGGCCTGCAGGATCGCCAGCCCGACCGTCAGGTAGCGGGTGTACTGGGTGATCTTCGTCGTGCCGGCCTGGCCCTCCTTCTTCAGGGCCTCCAGCCGGGGGATCACCACCGTCAGCAGCTGCAAGATGATGCTGGCCGTGATGTAGGGCATGATGCCCAGCGCGAAGACGGACAGTTTGAGAAGCGCGCCACCGCTGAACAGGTCGACGAGGCCGTAGAGCTGGTTGCTCTCCTTCGCCGCGTCCGCGGTGTCCTTCAGCACCTTCACGTTCACGTTCGGCGTGGGCAGGATCGAGCCCACCCGGAACACCAAGATCATGGCCAACGTGAAGAGCAACTTCTTACGCAGGTCAGGCGTACGGAAAGCCCGAGCGAACGCGGTCAGCACCATTCCTCCTGCGCGACTGGCGGGTTCATCATGGCCACCGAGGGGCCGGTTACAGGTCCATGAGGTCGGGCGGAGGATACCCGAGGAGACGCGTAAGTGCGCAATCTCACGCGAGTCGCCTTCGCCCGTGTGACTCTAACAGCAGATGACGCCGGGGCCGCCCCGCCTTTCCCGGAGACCTCACGGTCCCGGGCGTCGGGCGAGCACGGCCCCGGCATCGAAAGTGCTTTCCTACAGCTCGTCGGTGGTTCCGCCGGCCGCGGCGATCTTCTCCTTCGCGGCGCCGGAGAAGGCGTGCGCCTTCACCTGGACCGCGACGGAGATCTCGCCGGTGCCGAGGACCTTGACCGGGCGGCCGCGGCGCACCGCGCCCTTGGCCGCCAGGTCGTCCGCCGTGACCTCGCCGCCCTCGGGGTAGAGCGCGGCGAGCTTGTCCAGGTTCACGACCTGGAACTCGACCCGGTTCGGGTTCTTGAAGCCCTTCAGCTTCGGCACCCGGCGGATGAGCGGCATCTGGCCGCCCTCGAAACCGACGGGGACGGTGCTGCGGGCCTTGGTGCCCTTGGTGCCGCGGCCCGCGGTCTTGCCCTTGGACGCCTCGCCGCGGCCCTTGCGGGTCTTGGCCTTGTTGGCGCCGGGGGCCGGACGCAGGTCGTGCACCTTGAGGGGCGTGCCCTCCGTGGCGTCCGCCATGTCAGTCGACCTCCTCGACGGTGACCAGGTGCGCCACCGTCCGGATCATGCCGCGCACCTCGGGGCGGTCCTCGCGGACCACGCTCTGCCCGATCTTCTTCAGGCCGAGGGTGCGCAGCGTGTCACGCTGGTTCTGCTTCTCGCTGATCACGGACTTCTTCTGCGTGATCCTCAGGTTGCTCACGACTGCGCGACCTCCGCCCTCGGCTCGCTGCCCGCGGCGCGCGCGCGCAGCATGGCCGCCGGGGCGACGTCCTCGATCGGCAGGCCGCGCTTGGCCGCGATCTCCTCCGGACGCTTCAGCGACTTCAGCCCCGCGATCGTGGCGTGCACGATGTTGATCGCGTTGTCGCTGCCCAGCGACTTGCTCAGCACGTCGTGGATGCCGGCGGCCTCCAGCACGGCGCGCACCGGGCCGCCGGCGATGACGCCGGTACCGGGGCTCGCCGGGCGCAGCAGGACCTCGCCCGCCGCGTCCCGCGCCTGCACCAGGTGCGGGATGGTGCCCTGGATCCGCGGGACCTTGAAGAAGTGCTTCTTGGCCTCCTCGACGCCCTTGGCGATCGCCGCGGGCACCTCCTTGGCCTTGCCGTAGCCGACGCCGACGGTGCCGTTGCCGTCACCGACGATCACCAGGGCGGTGAAGCTGAAGCGACGCCCGCCCTTGACGACCTTGGCGACACGGTTGATCGCCACGACCTTCTCGATGTACGACTGGCCCTTGTCGGCGCCACCGCGGCGGTCGTCGCGGCGGTCGCGACGGTCGC
Source organism: Actinomadura sp. (assembly GCF_044508335.1). Lineage (NCBI taxonomy): Bacteria > Bacillati > Actinomycetota > Actinomycetes > Streptosporangiales > Thermomonosporaceae > Actinomadura > Actinomadura sp. Next base: position 4,223 of record NZ_JBIQHY010000074.1, on the reverse strand, counting down.
CGCCCTGACCGCCGCCACGCCTCTGCGCTGCCATCAGTGGTTCCTTCCAGTAAAGGTGGTGGGTGGGAGCTGGAGGACGGTCATCAGAGCTCCAGGCCCCCTTCGCGCGCACCGTCCGCGACAGCGGCGATACGGCCGTGGTACTTGTTGCCGCCGCGGTCGAACACGACCGCGTGGACGCCGGCCTCCTTGGCCCGCGCGGCGACGATCTCGCCGACCTTGCGCGCCTTGGCCGTCTTGTCGCCGGAGTCGGCGCGCAGGTCCGCCTCCATCGTCGACGCGCTGGCCAGCGTGTGGCCCTTGTCGTCGTCGATGACCTGGACGAACACGTGCCTGCTGGAGCGGGTCACGACCAGGCGAGGCCGCGCGGCGGTGCCCACGACCTTCTTCCGGACCCGCAGGTGCCGGCGCTTGCGGGCCTTGACCCGCGCCGACGTGGCCTTCGCGGCCAGGGTCTTCGTGCCTGCCATGGCTACTTACCAGCCTTTCCGACCTTGCGGCGGATCTGCTCACCTTCGTAGCGCACGCCCTTGCCCTTGTACGGGTCGGGCTTGCGCAGCTTGCGGATGCGGGCGGCGATCTCGCCGACGAGCTGCTTGTCGATGCCCTCGACGGTCAGCTGCGTCGGCTTGTCGACCGTGAACTTGATGCCCTCGGGGGCCTCGAACGGGATCGGGTGGCTGTAGCCGAGGGAGAACTCCACGTTCTGCCCCTTGGCCACCACCCGGTAGCCGACGCCCTGGATGACCAGGGTCTTCTTGTAGCCCTCGGTCACCCCGACCACCATGTTGTTGATCAGCGTCCGGGTGAGCCCGTGCAGCCCGCGCACCTTGTTGACGTCGTTCGGCCGGGTGACGACGATCGTGCCGTCCTCCTGGCTGACCTCGATCGGCTCGGCGACGGTGTGCGACAGCGTGCCCTTCGGTCCCTTGACGGTGACCTCCCGGCCGTCGAGGGTCACCTCGACGCCGCTGGGCACGGTGATGGGAAGACGTCCAATACGAGACATTGTTCGGTACCTCCCCTCACCACACGTAGGCGAGGACTTCCCCGCCCACGCCGCGCTTGCCCGCCTGGCGGTCGGTCATCAGGCCGGAGGACGTCGAGATGATCGCGACGCCCAGCCCCCCCAGGACCTTCGGCAGGTTGTCCTTCTTCGCGTACACGCGCAGACCCGGCTTCGAGACGCGCTTGATGCCGGCGATGGAACGCTCGCGGGTCGGGCCGAACTTCAGCTCGATCACGAGCTCCTTGCCCACCTTGGCGTCCTGCACGCTCCAGCCCGAGATGTAGCCCTCCTGCTGGAGGATCTCGGCGATGTGCGCCTTGATCTTCGAGTACGGCATCGCCACCGAGTCGTGGTACGCCGAATTCGCGTTCCGCAGACGCGTCAGCATGTCTGCGATCGGGTCGGTCATCGTCATGGCCTACTGGCCCTCCCTCGCCACGGTTTCCTCGGGTCGATGCGTCCCGTGGACCTTTGGCGCGGTCGTGGGCGTCCTCGCGGACGCCCGGTCGGCTATTACAGGCCGGTTTCCGCCCCCCGGGGGTCGTCCCCGGGGGAGGCGGTCACCAGCTGGACTTGGTGATGCCGGGCAGCTCGCCGCGGTGGGCCATCTCCCGGAAGCACACGCGGCACAGGCCGAACTTCCGGTAGACGGAACGCGGGCGCCCGCAGCGCGAGCACCGAGTGTAGGCGCGCACCCCGAACTTCGGCTTCCGCGCCGCCTTGGCGATCAGCGACTTCTTCGCCATGCTCAGCTCTCCTTGAAGGGGAAGCCCAGGAGCTTGAGCAGCGCCCGGCCCTCGTCGTCGGTCTTCGCGGTCGTCACGACCGTGATGTCCATGCCCCGCTGCCGGTCGACCTTGTCCGGGTCGACCTCGTGGAACATGACCTGCTCGGTCAGCCCGAAGGTGTAGTTGCCGTTGCCGTCGAACTGCTTCGGCGACAGGCCGCGGAAGTCGCGGATGCGGGGCAGGGCCGTGGACAGCAGCCGGTCCAGGAACTCCCACATCCGGTCGCCGCGCAGCGTGGCGTGCGCGCCGATCGGCATGCCCTCGCGCAGCTTGAACTGCGCGATGGACTTGCGGGCCCGGTTCACGGCGGGCTTCTGGCCGGTGATCAGCGACAGGTCGCGGATCGCGCCCTCGATCAGCTTGGCGTCCTTGGCCGCGTCGCCGACGCCCATGTTGACCACGATCTTGGTCAGCGTGGGGATCTGCATGACGTTGGCGTAGCCGAACTGCTCGCGCATCTGCCCCGCGATCTCCTCGCGGTAGCGGACCTTGAGCCTCGGCGTCGGGACGGGACGCTCGGTGACGGTCTCGGTCATCGGTCTCAGATCTCCTTACCGCTACGGCGCGAGATCCGAACCTTCGTGCCGTCCTCGTTGATGCGGTAACCGACCCGTACCGGCTTGCCGTCCTCGACGATCGCCACGTTGCTGACGTGCAGCGGCGCCTCGACCGTGACGCGGCCGCTCTCCTTGCCGGCACGCTGCTGGTCGGCCTTGATGTTCTTGGTGATGAGGTTGACGCCCTCGACGACCACCCGCTCCTCGCGGGGGATGACGCGCAGGACCTTGCCCGTCGCGCCCTTGTCCTTGCCGGCGAGGACGATGACCTCGTCGCCCTTGCGGATCTTCATCAGAGCACCTCCGGCGCGAGCGAGATGATGCGCATGAACTTCTTCTCGCGCAGTTCGCGGCCCACCGGGCCGAAGATACGGGTGCCGCGGGGGTCGCCGCCGTCCCGGATCAGGACGGCGGCGTTCTCGTCGAAGCGGATGTAGGAGCCGTCCGGGCGCCGGCGCTCCTTGCGGGTGCGCACGACGACCGCCTTGACGACGTCACCCTTCTTCACGCCCGCGCCGGGAAGGGCGTCCTTCACCGTCGCGACGATGATGTCGCCGACTCCCGCGTAGCGCCGACCCGAGCCGCCGAGAACCCGGATGCAAAGGATCTCCTTCGCACCCGTGTTGTCGGCGACCTTGAGTCGCGACTCCTGCTGGATCACGTCAACTCCTGTTCGTCACACCGGTTCTGTACCGGACCTCGTCCGGCCAGCCTGGTGGAACCAGTCATGTACAAGTGCGGGACTCGCGCCCCGCGGGCCTACTTGGCCTTCTCGAGGATCTCCACCACGCGCCACCGCTTGGTGGCCGACAGCGGGCGGGTCTCCATGAGCCGGACGCGGTCGCCCACGCCGCACTCGTTGCCCTCGTCGTGCGCCTTGTAGTTCTTCGTGCGGCGGATCACCTTGTGGTACCGGCGGTGGGTCACGCGGTCCTCGACGGACACGACCACGGTCTTGTCCATCTTGTCGCTGACCACGAGCCCCTCAAGGACCTTGCGGGTGCTCCGCTTCTCCGTCTGCTGCTCGGTCATTCGTTGTCCTCCGCGGCGTCCTCGGCGACCGTGACGATGCCGAGCTCGCGCTCCCGCATCACGGTGTAGATGCGGGCGATCTCGCGCTTGACGGTGCGCAGCCGCCCGTGGCTCTCCAGCTGGCCGGTCGCGGCCTGGAAGCGGAGGTTGAACAGCTCCTCCTTGGCCTCCTTGAGCTTGGCGACCAGGACGTCCTCGGGCTCGGTCCGCAGGTCCTCGGCGGTAAGACCCTTGGCCATCAGGACTCACCCACCTCTCGCTTGACGATCTTGCACTTCATCGGAAGCTTGTGGATCGCGCGGGTGAGCGCCTCGCGGGCCACCTGCTCGTTCGGGTAGGAGATCTCGAACAGCACGCGGCCCGGCTTCACGTTGGCCACCCACCACTCCACGGAGCCCTTGCCGGAGCCCATGCGGGTCTCGGCGGGCTTCTTGGTCAGCGGACGGTCCGGGAAGATGTTGATCCAGACCTTGCCGCCGCGCTTGATGTGCCGGGTCATCGCGATACGCGCGGCCTCGATCTGCCGGTTCGTCACGTACGCGGCCTCGACGGCCTGGATGCCGTACTCGCCGAACGTCACCCTGGTGCCGCCCTTGGCCATGCCGCGGCGCTTCGGGTGGTGCTGCTTGCGGTGCTTGACCTTGCGAGGGATCAGCATCGGTTACTCAGCTCCCCTCACCCTGCGGAGCAGCCTCGGCCGCCGGGGCCGGCTGCTCGGAACCCTGCTGCTGCTTCTGCTCGGCGCCGCCGCCGCGGCCACCGCGCTCGCCGCCGCGCCCGCCACGGCCGCCGCGACCGCCGCCGCGGCGGTCACCGCGGCGCTCCCGGCCGCCGCCC